>NZ_JACARS010000188.1:0-12243 GCF_013386485.1 Pseudomonas sp. P7758
CCTCCACATACTTCGCCCGCCTACACATCGCCTCCCGCCCCTCCATACATGCTTCCTTGATCTCCAACCCCGCCACACCCACATCCAACGCCAACCCCACATACGTCCCCTTGCCCAAAAACCTCGACGTCTCGGCAATGCTGCGAATCCGCTGCGTATAGCCCACGATTTCACTCTTGTGCAGATAACTCTTGGTGGAAATACCCAGCACTTTTTTCAGCGATTTATTGGTTTTCAGGCTCGTGCCAAATCGCGCCGCACCTTGAAGTTGAGTATCCAAGCGCCGGAACAACATCTGCCGCTTCTGGATAAACGCTTTCTTATTCAACGCTCCATCCTTGAGTTGTTGATGCAAACGCTCAATTTCTTCCAGAGTGCGCTGAACCTCGTCCAGGTGTCGCCCCCAGGCCGCCGTCGAACTGCCGACTCCCACCGAGCTATAAGCCAATAAACTCTGGAATAGATCATAGTTATTGATCACCGCCGCCCCAGCCGAGGCATCCAACTCCAGATTGCGCTGAATCTCCTGGGCATGGCGCATCAACCATGCATCATCAGTAGTGCAAGCCACAGCGTAGGCATCGGGAACGATCACCATCTGCCCCGGCGTCACCAGGCTTGCCTGACGCAAATGCAGGTTCAACGCGTCGAATTGATCGGAGAGTTGCCCACTGGCCCCGGTCAGTAACCGGGATTTCAAACTGAGGTAGTCCGTGGTGCGGTCATTGATGTATCCCTGCGCCATCACTTACATCCCTGATGTAATGGATATGGCGCAGGAATATAGGCAGGCGAACACGGCCCGGACACAAGGTTGGAACAGCTGAAATTACATTTGGGAAATCACCTACCTGGCAGGTAACCAAGGCCTACAAAAAATCGTCGGACTCAATACCCCGTCATCTCCAGGTACCCCACCCCACCCTGAAATTTCACCGGCCCTTCCCAGTAAGGAATGCTCAGGTTCATCCAGGCCTTTGGGTTGACCGCTTCCGTGGTGATATCCAGATGTTTGCCCGGGATCTTCAATGACCACTGGGTGGGAATGCTGCGCCCATCGATCGCGGTGGTGGTCAGTGGGGTCAGCTGGATGTCCTGGTTGTGCAGGGTCTGGGTGCGGCCCTCCTGGTCGATCCAGGTGCCCGTCAGGTACGACGGCCCGTCTTTCTGCCGCACCCGAAACAGCATCAATTGCTCGCCACTGTCCAGGTGCAGGGAGAACCAGTCCCAGCCGGTCTGGCTGGCGGTCAGGGGCTGGCTGCTCCATTCGCGATCGAGCCAGGCGTTGCCGGTGACTTGGTAAGATTTTCCATCGATGGTCACGCGGCCATCTGCCTGGAAAAACGGCTGGCTGTAGTAGTACGACGCCTGGCCCTGGTCGGACTTGCGGCTATAGCCGTTGTCGCCCTGGAGCACCAATGGGCGGCTGGAGGTCAGGTGCAGGTCATAGTTGAAATGCTCGCCTGCAGCCTTGAGTTGCATGTCCGCCAGGGGGCTGGCTGCACCGGGGCGGGTGGCGAAATTCCAGTCATCGATCCAGGCATTGAACGGCACCGCCTGGGCCCCTGCCTGCCCCACGCCGCCGCGGGCGTAGCGTTCGCTGGCGTAATGGCGGGTGGCCGAGGTGACGGCGGCGTGGCCGAGCCAGATCGTCGAGTCGTGCCAGCCGGGTTGTGTCGGGCCGGCCTTGAGTGCGTTGCGAAACAGCGTCCATTGCACGCCGTAGGCATTGCCCTCGGCATCCTTCAGGTTGGCGGTGAGGTACCACCATTCGATGCGATAGCCGTCATGGGGGCCATGGTCCTGGGGAAAGCTGAAGACCTTGCCGGGCACCACCTGGGCAAAGTCCGCGGCCTGGCTGCCCAGTCCGGCGAAGCTTTCTTCAGGTGCAGGTGGTTTGTCGCAGGCGCCCAGCAGCAGGAACGTCGCCCATAGCAGGCACTTAATCTTCATTGGCAAAGGTCCTCAGCAAATCCGCCGGGCGACTGCGGTACAGCTGCCACAACGGCCAGGCCGAAGCCAGCAAGGTGGCCAGCATCGCCAGGCCCAGCAGTTGCGCCAGTTGCCCCGGGAACACCTGCAACGGCAGGCGCCAGCCGAAGGCCTGGACGTTGATCACCACGTCCAGGCACCACGCCAGCAGCAAGCCCAGCGGCAACGCCAGCACCAGGGTCAGCACCGCCAGCAGCCAGGTCTGGCCGAGGTTGAGCAGCATCAATTGGCGTCGTGTCACGCCCAGCGCCCACAGCGGGGCCAACTGGCCAAGACGGCTTTGGCTCTGGGTCAGCAGGCTGATGAACAACGCCACGCCGGCCACGCCCAGGGTCAGGCTGTTAAGGGCGGCGGTGGCGGCAAAAGTCCGTTCGAAGACCTGGCTCGACCAGCCCTTGAGCTGCTGCTGGTCGACGATGCGGCTGTCTTCGAGGGCAAACCGTTCCTGTACTGCACGCACCAGCGGCGGCACGTTGCCCGGCAAAACCCGCAGGTTGAAACGCGCCGGCGACAATCCCGGCCAGTGCTGCAACAGGTGCCGCGAATTCACCAGCAAGTGGCCCTTGGGGTTGCCGTAGTCGGCATAAATCCCCACGACCTTCGGCGACCATGGACCATGGGGCGTGGGGATGCTGACCACATCGCCCAGCCGCACCTTGAGCCGGCGTACCATTTGCTCACTGAGCATCAGGCTGTCGTCCTGCAGCAACTGGCCCCATGGGTCCGTCGCCGCTTCCAGCAACGGCCAATGCTGGCGATAAGTAGGGTCGTCGACCACGCCGAACAGGTCAGCCGGCCACCCCTGCAACTGCACCGCAACCTGCCAGGTCGGCAGCACTGTCTGCACCAGGGGCTGCTGTACCAGCCAGGTTTGCAGCGCCTCGGCCTGGGCCGGGTTTTGCGGGTTGAGGTACAACTCGGCGGTCAGGCGTTGTTCCAGCCAGTTGTTGAAGGTCTGGCGAAAGCCCGAGGTCATCGAGCCCGCGCCGATATTGGCGGCCAACGCCAGCAGCAAGGCCATCAGCGCCAGGCTCAGGGCCGGCAACTGCTGGCGGCAATCGGCGAGAAACCATTGCCCCAGCACCGAACGGCTGCGCCCCAATACCGCCTTGAGCACGCCATTGAGCACCACCGGCAAGCCCAGCGCAGCGCCCAGCAACAAGGCCGCCATCAATACAAAACCACTGGCCAGGCTGTCGCCAAATACCAGTGCCAACAGCGCAACCAGTAAGGCCGAACCCGCCACCCAGCCCTGGCGTCGCAGCCAGCGCCCATGGGCCTGGTGCCAGGCCTGGGCATTGGCCAGCGCCAACAACGGCAAACGCGCCGCCCGCCACAGGCTGCTGGCCCCGGCGAGCAACGCGCCGAGCAAACCCAGGCCCAGGCCACTGAGCCACCACAGTGGGCTGAGGCTCAGTTGGCCGGGCACCTCGGCGCCATACAGGCCGCGCAAGCTGGCGGCTACATCCGGCAGCAACAGGCTGGCCAGCAAGTACCCGCTGGCCACGCCCGCCAGGCCACCCAGCACGGCCAGGCCACCGAGTTCCACCGCCAGGCTGAGGATCAGCATCCGCGCACTGACCCCGCACGCCCGCAAGGTTCGCAGCAGGCCGCGCCGCTGCTCCAGCGCCAGGCCGATGGCGGCATGCACGATAAACAAGCCCACCACAAAGGACAGAAAGCCCAGCGCATCGAGGTTCAGATGGAAGCTTTCAGTGAGGCGCGCGAGGTTGTTTTCCTCGGCCTGCTTGAGCTGCAGTTGCGCGCCCAGTTCCGGCGGCAGGGCGGGATGCGCGGCGGCAAAGGCCTTGTCCAGCAGCAACCGCGACAGGCGTTGGGGCATGTCCAGCAGCGGTTGGGCGAAGCCGATATCGGTCAGCAATACGCCAGGGGCCATGTCCGCTTGAACATGCAGCGGCGGCAGCACCAGCCCGGCAGCTGTCAGCGGCTGGTCGCCCTCTTTCAGGCCCAGAGACTGCAAGGTCTGCGGCGCGATCCAGGTGCGTCCCGGCGGGTTGAAGAACGCGACCATCTGCGCCCGGTCCAGGGTCTGCCCGGCCAGCGCGCCACCGCCGGGCAACGACACCGGGTCGATGCCCATCACTTGCAGGCGCTGGTCTTCATGGCCCTTGAGCTGCACGCGGCCCTGCACCACCGGCGACACCGGCCACCCGGCGCGGCGCAGGTCGGCAAACAGCGCCTGGGGGAAGCTCGCACCGTCCGGCGCACTGAGGCTGGCCTGGGGTTCGCCGCCGATCAGCTGGCTGGCCCGCGCGTAGCTGTCCCGCGCCTGGCTGTTGAGGGCTTGCACGCCGGTCAACAGCGCGGTGGCCAGCCACAGGCCAGTGAGCACACTGAAGAATTGCACAGGGTGGCGACGCCAATGGCTGAGCAGCGCGCGCAGTGTCCAATAGAAGACCCGCATGTCAGCGGGCGTCCGCAGCGAGTACCTGGCCGCGATGCAACACCACCTGCTGGTCAAGGCGCGCCGCGATGCGGGGGCTGTGGGTGACCATCAGCAAACTGGTCGGGCTGTCCCGCAGCAGGTCCAGCAGCAGTTGCAGCACTTCGTCACTGGTGCCTTCGTCGAGGTTACCGGTGGGTTCGTCCGCCAGCAGCAAGCCGGGGCGCGACGCCAGAGCTCGTCCTACCGCTACCCGTTGCTGCTGGCCGCCGGACAGTTGTTCGGGGTAACGCCTGAGCAAGTCACCCAGGCCGAGTCGCTCCACAAGCTGCGCTTGCCACGCCGGATCGAGGCGCCCGGCCAGGCGCGCCTGGAAGGCCAGGTTGTCTTCGACCCGCAGGCTGCCGATCAGGTTGAACTGCTGGAACACCAGGCCGATCTCGGTGCGACGCCAGTGGGCCAGTTGCGCCTCACTCATCTGGTCCAGGCGCTGGTCGCCGACCTGGATGCTGCCACGGTCGACCTGGTCGAGCCCGGCCACCAAATGCAGCAGCGTGCTTTTGCCACTGCCCGACTCACCCATCAACGCCAGGCTGCTGCGCGCTCCCAGGTACAGGTCGACACCCGCCAGCACGGTCAACGGCCCCTGCGGCGTGCCATAACTCTTGAATACCCCTTGTACCTGCAGCATCACCCCTCCCCACAAGCTTCTGGACTTAAGCCGGAGAATAACGGTTGTCACATTTTTATGTCACAACCATGGGAAAAAGGAGCGCCCCATGACCCCTGCAAATTTTTCACATCGATTTCACCCGGTCGCCACCTGCTGCACTTTAAATTGCCGTCCATGGGCAGATAACAGGCTGGTTATTTCAAACGCCCGTTAGTGCAAGTGAACAATTTTTTATATCGGTATGTTCAGCAAAAAGACAGCGCCCCTGTGACACGCTTTTGCATATTCCTGCATCAGCGCTACTCACTTGGCGCCTGCCTAACTTGCCGCTGCCAGTTACCGGATTAACGCCTGGAAGTTACCAATGGTGAATAGTGTGGTTGACCTGACCCTGAGCAAGTCTCGCTCGCGCTGGGCATTTGTAAAACAGCTGAACAAACTGTGGCTTGGCGTGGCAGGTATCGTGATGATCAGCCTGGCAGTAACGGCGTTCATCTGGTGGCCAAGATCGCCGCTGGACCTGGGCGTGGGCCACCGCCTGCTCACCTCCGGAACCCTGGAAGCCTGGCGTAACGGAGACCTGGTGGTGCTGGTCCGCCATGAGGAACGCTGTGACCGCTCCAACAACCCTTGCCTGGGCCCGGCAGACGGCCTGACCACGCTCGGCTCGTTGTCTGCCAGTGCCGTGGGCAAGGCCTTCCAGACCCTGGGCATGGAAAACACCGACGTACTGAGCAGCCCCACTACCCGTACCGCGCAGACCTCGCTTTTCATGTTCGGCAAGGCCGAATTGTCACCCGGGCCCCTGGCCATCTGCGGCCCTGCTATCGGCGAGGAACTGCGCCCGCATAAACACGCGGACCGCAACCTGCTGGTGGTCACCCACAGCGCCTGCATCAGCGACTTCGAGGAGGCATTGGGCTACTCACACGCTGCCCATGCTGAATACGGCAGTGCATTGTTTGTAAAGCTGCTGCCCGATGGCAAGTTCAAGGCGCTGGGTATTTTGAACAGTAAGGACTGGGCCGCCGTGCTTAAACAACTTTAGAACACTTCTTAACATTTAATCATTCAAGTTCGTTCAGCAAAAAGACAGCCAGACCGTGGCATCGTCTATGGTTTTAATTGATTTTTTTAGAAAAATTATTAGCTCACTAACTTTTCACAAGTTAACAACATGACGATGACCTTCGATGACTTATTGGACGCCACACGTTTAACGAGCTTGACTGGGGCACAGGGATATTCAGTTTCGCCCCCCCACTAACAGACTGTTTAAGGAATAACGTTCTGTGCCGCATTTCTACCCGACCACGACTACCTTCTACCCCTCGCGCATGGCTGATCCAGCGCTCGCGCTGATTCACCGTCAATACCGCTTGAGAGTGCAATAGCCATGACCCGCCTTAAACCATTGCCCGTATTGCTACTGGCATTCGTGATGTTCTATCTGTTGCCACTGGGCCTGCATGGCCTATGGATCCCTGACGAAACCCGCTACGCCCAGATCAGCCAGGAAATGCTCATCAGCGGCAACTGGGTGGCACCGCACTTCATGGGCGTGCGCTATTTCGAAAAACCCGCCGCCGGCTACTGGCTGATCGCACTGGGCCAGGCATTGTTCGGTGAAAACCTGTTCGGCGTGCGTATCGCTTCCGCCCTGACCACCGGCCTGAGCGTCGTGCTCGCCTACCTGATCGCCCGCCGGCTATGGAACGACCCGCGCAAGAGCTTCGCCTGCGCGCTGCTCTACATGAGTTTCGGCCTGGTGGCCGGGCAAGCCGGTTATTCCAACCTGGATCCACAATTCACCTTTTGGGTCAACCTGAGCCTGGCGGCGCTGTGGTTTGCCCTCGACAGCTCCACCCCCCGTGCCCGCCTCGCCAGCTGGACGTTGCTGGGTGTGGCCTGCGGCATGGGTTTCATGACCAAGGGTTTCCTGGCGTGGTTGCTGCCGGTGTTGATCGCCCTGCCTTACCTGCTCTGGCAACGTCGCCTGGGGGAACTGCTGCGCTACGGGCCGCTGGCGATACTGGTGGCGGCCGTGGTGTGCCTGCCCTGGGCACTGACGATCCACCTGCAGGAACCGGACTACTGGCGTTTCTTCTTCTGGCACGAGCACATCCGCCGGTTCGCCTCCGACAATGCCCAGCATGCACGACCCTGGTGGTTCTACCTGCCGCTGATGGTGGTGTCGTGCCTGCCGTGGGCGGCGCTGCTGCCGGCGACACTGTGCAAGGCCTGGAAGGAAAAGCGCCAACCGGCCATCGTCTTCCTGGCGCTGTGGTTGCTGCTGCCCCTGGGCTTTTTCAGCCTGAGCAACGGCAAGCTGCCGACCTACATCATGCCGTGCCTGCTGCCGCTGGCGCTGCTGATGGGCCATGCATTGGTCGACCTGCTGGCCAACGCCCGCACCCGCACGCTGCGCGTCAATGGCCTGCTCAACCTGGGCATCGGCGTCGCGGCAATGGTGACGCTGATCTACCTGCAAATCGACCGGCCGTTGTACGGCAACAGCCACAGCGAGATGTTCAACCTGTCCCTGACGTTCATCGTGCTGATGGGCTGGATGCTCGCCAACCTGCTTCAAGCCTTCCGCCCAGTGGCGCTGTGGGCGATGCCGGCGTTGGGCATTGGCCTGCTGGTGGCGCTGTTGCCCGCCGGCATGCCGGCGGTGATCGAAGATAACCAGATGCCTGATCAGTTCGTGCTCCAGCACCTGGACGAGCTGCAACAGACCCATGCGCTGCTGAGCAACGAACTGGAGTCGGCGTCGGCCCTGGCATGGCGCCTGCGGCGGCCCGAAGTGACGCTCTACAACACCGAAGGCGAACTGCGCTACGGCCTGCAATACGCCGACTCGATGCACCGCAAGGTGGAGCTCGACAGCGTTCAAGCCTGGCTCAAGCAGGCGCGCCAGCAAGGCCCGGTGGGCGTGCTGATGCGGGTCAGGAGCACCAGCGAAATGCGCGAAGCCGGCCAGCTGCCGTTGGGGGGCAAGCGTTATTACAAGGGTGACCTGGAGATCATCATCTACCCGCAATTGCCGTAACACAGGCGCCCTAATGTGGGGTGACCCCATTCAACACTCGTCCCACATCGGAACCGCCGCATGAACTTCTGGAAAACCGAACGCGGCGCCCTGCTGCTGCTCCTGGGCGTGTCGGCCCTGATCCTGCTGCTGGGCCTGGGCGCCCGCGACCTGTGGGGCCCGGAAACCCGCTGGGCGAACATCACCCTGCAGATGCTGCAAAGCGGCGACTACTTCGACCCGTACCTCAAGGGCACCCCGTATTACGACAAACCCCTGCCGTCGTACTGGCTGATCACCGGCCTGGCCAACCTGATGGGCGGCCTGGGGCCGTGGTCGTTGCGCCTGTCATCGGTCATCTCGGCGTGGCTGAGCATCTGGCTGGTGTACCTGATCGGCGAGCAACTGTTCCGCAAAGGCACCGGCCTGATTGCCGGCTGGATGCTCGCGACCACCTTCTACTTCCTCTTCTGGGCCCGGGTGGCCACGGCGGACGTGCTGACCGTATGCGGCGTGCTCGCCGCCGTCTGGTGGTATTGGCGCGGGCCGGACGATACGCGGCTGGGGCGCTACACGGTGTTCTTCCTGTTACTGGCGGCGACATCACTGTTCAAGGGTTTGATCGGCTTTGTACTGCCGGGCCTGGTGCTGTTGCCGCACTTGCTCAGCGAACAGCGCTACAAACGCCATCTCAACCTGCGGTTGGTGCTGGCCGTGATCATCGCCGGGGCGTTCTACGCGATCCCGTTTGTGCTGTCCCACCTCTACGGCGCACCGACCTACGGTGCAAGCGGCCTGGAACTGGTGTTCCGGGAAAACGTGGTGCGCTTCTTCGACCCGTTCGACCATATGGGGCCGATCTACACCTACCTGATCTACCTGCCGGCCTACACCTTGCCCTGGGCGCCGTGCTGGGTGCTGGGCCTGTGGCTCGCCGTGCGGCATTGGCGCGACACCCCGCCCAACACCCGTTGGCTGGTGTGGGGGCTGGGCCTGCTGTTTGTGTTCTTCACCGCCAGTGGCAGCCGGCGCAGTTACTACGTGCTGCCGCTGGTGCCGTTCGCGCAGTTGCTGGCGGCGTGGTGGGTCAGTGAGCGTATCGCCCGCAAAGGCACGGTCGGCCGGGGTTGGTACCGTGGGTTCGGCATCGCTGCGGGGGTGATGCTGTTGGTACTCGGGGTGGTGTATCCGTGGACCAATGGCAATGGCGGCGTGACCCGTTTCGCCGAGGACGTTCAAGCGCAAGCAGTGAAAAGCGCGCCATGGAACGAGTGGCAGATGGTGATGGTGGAAGTCGACAACAAGGTACCGATGTACCTGCAAAATCACGGGACGCCGTTCTACTACGTTGCCGAAACCCAGGACTTCCCGCGCCAGGGCGACAGTGCGGCGTTCATGGGCTGGCTGGAAAAAACCAGCGGCCGCACCTTTGATCCCAAGCGCACAATTATTGTCGCGCAGTCCACCAAGGATGACCCGACGCCGCTGGCCTACCTGGGCAACGATCATCAGGTCATCACTACCCAGCCGGACAATGGTGAACGGTTGTTCCACAAGCGTGACGGTGGCAGCGTGGCATTTGTGCCCAACGCCGCGCCGTAGCACTGGCGGCATGGGGCGGGCATTGCTAGTGTGGCGCGCTTAAGCCACCGTCCGAGCCCGGCCGCCCATGCCCTACTCTTCCCTTTCCCTTGCCGCCCTGAGCCTGATCGTGCTCGCCACGCCGGTAGCGGCAGACACGCCGATGCCGGCCAACATGGTTTACCTGCGCAGCCTCGACCCGAGCATCGCCCAGGACATTCGCTACGCCAGCCCCCACAACTTCACCGGAGCGCCGCTGGACGGCTACAACGCAGCCGAATGCGTGCTGTCTGCCGACGCGGCAAAGGCACTGGTACGGGTCCAGGCCGAGTTGGCCAGGCAGGGTTACGGCTTGAAGGTCTTCGACTGCTATCGTCCCAGCCGTGCCGTGGCGAACATGGGCCGCTTCGCCAGCCTGCCGGGGGATCCGGCCAAGGCCGAGTTCTACCCCCGGGTGAACAAGCAGGACTTCTGGCGCCTGGGCTACGTAGCCAAGGTTTCCAACCACTCCCGGGGCGCGGCAGTGGACGTGACCCTGACCGGTCCCGATGCACGGCCAGCCCAGGCTTGGAGCGCCGACACCGCGGCGGTGGATTGCGCCGCCGGTTACGGTCGACGCTTGCCCGATGGCGGCCTGGACATGGGCACCGGTTTTGATTGCTTCGACGAAATGGCCCACACCAACAGCCCCCACATCAGCCAGGCGGCACGCCAGAATCGCCAACGGTTGAGCGCTGCGATGGCCAAGGAAGGCTTTACCGGTTATGCCGGCGAATGGTGGCACTTCACCTATAGCCGAAACCCGGTGCGGGCAGAGCCGATGGACTTCCCTATCGAACCGCAGCGGTAACATCACAACACAGCTTCAGCTTGATAAAGCCCGGGGCAAAAACTAGCGTTTGAGGTTTCCCTCTTTTCAAGGACTGAACGACGTTGAACACGCTCATCAAAACCTGCGCGGCGCTGCTGACGCTGCTTTCAAACGTGGCACTCGCGCAAATCCCCGACGACAGCCGGCAACTGATCGTGGTCACCACCCCGGACTGGAACGCCCTCCAGGGCACCGCACAACGCTATGAGCGGCATGGGCAAGGCTTTGAGAAAGTCGGCGAACCCTTTGCCATCGTGGTCGGTAAAAACGGCATGGCGTGGGGCACCGGCCTTACGACGCCCACCCCCGACCAGCAGCCCCTCAAGCATGAAGGCGATGGCAAGGCCCCGGCCGGCATCTTCAAACTCGGCGGTGCCTTCGGCTACGCCCCCACCGCTGACACCCGCTTGCCTTACGCGGCCAGTACCGCCACCCGCGAATGCGTGGATGACAGCCAGTCCAGCCATTACAACACCCTGGTGGACAGCTCGGCGGTGAACAAGGACTGGACCAGTTCCGAGCGGATGCTGCGCAAGGACCAGCTGTACCGCCAGGGGATTTTTGTCGAGCACAACACACCGGCTTTGGCCAACGGCGGCTCGTGTATTTTCCTGCATATCTGGCGCAGCGTCAGTTCGGGAACATTGGGCTGCACGGCGATGGACCCGGTGAATATCCAGGCGTTGTTTGCCTGGCTGGACCCGCGAGAAAACCCGCTGCTGGTGCAACTGCCCGCCGCGCAGTACGACCTCTACCGTGAGCGCTGGAAACTGCCGTCCCGCTGAGCTGACAGCAGGCGCTGAAATGCGGCCAATACCTCATCGGGTTTTTCCAGCATGAGTTGGTGGCCGCATTCGGGCAACAACTGATACTCGGCATTGGGCAAATGCCGGGCGAGTGCTTCGCCGCCGCTGGCCGGGGTCAGGCCGTCGGTGTCGCCGGCCAGCACACTCAAGGGCAGGGTCAGGGTGAGCAGTGCATTGGCGTCTGGCCATTGGACGTTTTTCATCAGGGCCTTGAACATGTACAGCGGGTTGCGCTCGGTGAGTTTTTCTTCGTAGGCGACCAGTGCGGGGTCGGCTTTGGCGTTCCATGCGGCCTGGCGGAAACCTTTGGCCAGCAGGGGGCGCAGCCATTCCAGGAGCCATGCGGGTAGACGCATCAGGCCGCCGCTCCGGCTGATGCTGTGGAGTCGGGTGCCCAGCAGCAATACGGCTTCGATGGGGATCGCGGGTTTGGCCAGCAAGGCGCTCAGGGTCAGGCCAGTGCCGAAGGAGTGGGCGACGATGAGGTTGCGGGAACCGCCGTAGCGCTTGAGGATTTCCAGGTAGTCGGCGACCAGTTCGGGCCAGGCGTAGGCCTCTGGGTTGCGGGGTTTTGCGCTGGCGCCGTGACCGAGCAGGTCCCAGGCGACCAGACTGTAGCCTTGGGTTTTCAGGGATTGCCATTGGTGGCGCCACTGGTCCTTGTTGCCGCCGGCGCCGTGGCAGAAGAACACTACCGTGTCGGGTTGGGTGGTGCCCGCGTGATGGGTGATGCTCAGGTGACGGTTGGGGCGGATTTCCAGTGGTTGGCCCTGGATCACTGGCAGTTCGGTGAAAGAGGTCGGCATGGAGGTTTCTCAATAAGTGAAAGGGTTGAGTGTGGTGAAGCAACAGCAAAATCAAAGGTGGACACGATCCAAATGTGGG
>NZ_JACARS010000189.1:0-1707 GCF_013386485.1 Pseudomonas sp. P7758
GCACCAGCAGGCGGCCGTGCCACGCGGCAGCCACCGGGATGGCTTTGGCAGCGATCTGCGGGTCTTTGGTGATCAGGCTCGCGACGAGGCTGCCTTTGCCGCGTGCGGCCAGGGCCAGGGCTTCGTCGAGGTCGTCGTAGGCCATCAGCGTGCTGACCGGGCCGAAGGCCTCGATGTCGTGGGCGCCGCCTTCCGCATGCGGGTCGCGGGCTTGCAGCAGGGTCGGGGCGAAGAACGCGCCCTGGCTGACGTTTTCACCGCGGGGTTCAAAGCCGTCGCGGGCGCCGAACAGCATATCGCTGCTCTGCAGCAGGCTTTCCAGGCGTTCGGCCACGTCTTTCTGCTGGTCGTGGGAGGCCAGTGCGCCCATGCGCACGCCTTCCACCGACGGGTCGCCCACCACGACTTTTTTCAGGCGGTCCCGCAGGCGGGNNGAACGGCACCGAGTTGCGGATCAGGTTCGGGTTGACCCGCAGCTTGGCGGCGGTGTCGGCGGAGCCGGTGAAGGTCACCACGTCCTGGCCTTGCAGGCGGTCGAGCAGGTCGCCGGTGCTGCCGATCACCAGTTGCAGGCTGCCGGGTGGCAGCAGGCCGGATTCGTCCATCAGGCGCACCACGGCTTCGGTCAGGTAGCTGGTGGCGCTGGCCGGCTTGACGATGCATGGCATGCCCGCCAGGAAACTCGGGGCGAATTTTTCCAGCATGCCCCAGATCGGGAAGTTGAACGCGTTGATGTGCACCACCAGGCCGCCACGAGGCACCAGGATATGGGTGCCGGCAAAGCTGCCGAGCTTGCTCAGCTGCATCGCCGGGCCTTCGTGGACGATATTGCCCGACGGCAATTCCCGCGAGCCCAGGCTGGCGTAGGTGAACAGCGTGCTGTTGCCGCCTTCGATATCGATCCAGCTGTCGGCACGGGTCGCGCCGCTGTGGTGGGAGAGGGCGTAGAGCTGTTCCTTGCGCTCGCTCAGGTACAGCGCGATGGCCTTGAGGCGCTGGGCCCGCTGCTGGAAATCCAGGGCCATCAGCCCGCTGACTCCCTGGCGGCGCCCGTGTTCGATGGCTTCGGCGAAGTCCGGGCGCTCCTCGTGAGTGCGTGCCAGCTCGTGGCCGTCAATGGCGCTGCGCAGCACCTGGGCGCCGTGTTGGCCGATCCAGCGACCAGCGATAAAACTTTGCAGGGTAGGGGCGTGAGACATCACGATTCCTCCGGGTTGGAAAATGAGAGTTAGTGTTTGCTGGCGCCTGCGGCACCAATGCCGGTCATGGAGCGAATGAACTGCGCCAGGTAACGCCCGCGTTCAACGGCAGCGCGGGGCGAGCGGTCGGTGACGGAAAAGACCCAGGCGCTGAAAAACGCCAGGCTCATGGAAAACAGGGCAGGGTTGGAATAGGGGAACAGCGCCTTGTCGTAATGCAGTACGTTGACCCACACCGCCGGGCTCAGCACCAGCAGCACGATGGCCGAGACCAGTCCCGCCAGGCTGCCGGTCACCGCGCCACGGGTGGTCAGGCCCTTCCAGTACATCGAGAGGAACAGCACCGGGAAATTCACCGAGGCGGCGATTGCCAGTACCAGCCCGGACAGGAACGCGATGTTCTGCGACTCAAACAGCAGGCCAAGGATGATCGCCAGCACGCCGATGCACAGGGTGGCGATGCGCGACACGCGGATTTCCTGCTGCTCGCTGGCCTGGCCCTTGCGGA
>NZ_JACARS010000190.1:0-11270 GCF_013386485.1 Pseudomonas sp. P7758
CAGCTCCTACAGTGCACCGTGCCCGCTTTAGCTTTTGATTTCGCTTCTAAACACTCAAGCCGGAGTTAGGGCACTCCTCGCCTAGGCGAGGAGCCGAGTGGTGGGGCAAGAGCGTTTTGCTTACTTTTGACTGGGCCGGCATTCCGGCTGTTCAAAAGTGAGCCGCTGTAAGAGCGGAACCGATACAAGCCATCACCCAAAAAACGGATATGCCCCCACCCCCACCATCACCCTTCAGCACTATGCACCACCACCAAAAGCTGCGCCTGAACCTCCCCCACCGACCGAATCCGATGCGGCTTCTGCGCATTGAAATGCAACGCATCCCCCCGATTCAACACCACCCGCTCGCTCATGAAATCCACCTCAACCTGACCTTCATGCACAAACAAAAACTCCTCCCCCAAATGTTCCTTGAAGGTCTTGTCGGTGAACTCCGCCGGCGGGTAAATGATGAACGGCAACAAACTACGCTCACTGACCTGATGCGCCAGCACCGCGTAACCCGGTGACGCATCGGTGCCCGACAACGCCTGCCGTTCGTGGCTGCGCACCAGGCTGTAGCTGTCGAGGCTGACATTGTCCTCGCTGAACAATTCTTCGACCTTCACATTCAACGCCTTGGCCAGTTTCAGCGCCGCCGCAATCGACGGCGTATTCAACCCGCGCTCGACTTTCGACAGGTAACTCTTGGTCATCCCGGATTTTTCCGCGAGCGACTCCAACGTCACACCAAGTTTTTTTCTCAATATTTTCAAACGGATAGACATGCGCAGCGGTTAATCCATTAAAGAGGCGATGATGAATGCTTGCTAATGACACTTTGTGTCATATAGTCTCTTTAGTGTCATTTGCGACGAACAAGGACACTGATATGGCCAAGACATTAGCACTCCCGAAAGACCAGCTGGTCAAGCAGGCGCTGACCCAGATGCAAAACACCCTGGCGGATAATACGTGGACCGACCGGCAAAAGCTGGCGCTGACCTGCCGGATCCTGTTCGAAAACGGCCACGACTCCGGCCTCGCCGGGCAGATCACCGCACGCGGCCCGACGCCTGGCACCTACTACACCCAACAACTGGGCCTGGGTTTTGATGAGATCACCGCCAGCAACCTATTGCTGGTCAATGAAGACCTGGAGGTGCTGGAAGGCCATGGCATGCCCAACCCGGCCAACCGTTTTCACAGCTGGGTGTACCGCGGTCGCCCGGACGTGAACTGCATCATCCACACTCACCCGACCCACATCGCTGCGTTGTCGATGCTGGAAGTGCCGTTGCAGGTGTCCCACATGGACCTCTGCCCGTTGTACGAAGATTGCGCATTCCTCGAAGCCTGGCCCGGGGTGCCGGTGGGCAACGAAGAAGGTGAAATCATCACCGCTGCCCTGGGGGATAAACGCGCGATTCTGCTTTCCCACCACGGCCAATTGTCCACTGGGGCGAGCATCGAGGAAGCCTGTGTGATCGCACAGTTGATCGAACGCGCGGCCAAGTTGCAGCTGCTGGCGATGGCCGCCGGCACGATCAAGCCGATCCTGCCGGAACTGGGCCGCGAAGCCCATGACTGGATTTCCAAGCCCAAGCGCCACGGCGCCGCGTTCAACTACTACGCTCGGCAGAACCTGCGCCAACACGCCGATTGCCTGAACTGAAACCCTTTTTCGACCGGAGACCTTTCCATGTCCAGCCCTTCTATTCACGGCATTATCGGCTACACCATCACCCCGTTCAGCGCGGACGGCCAGCGCCTTGACCTCGACGCCCTGGGCCTTTCGATCGACCGCCTGATCGACAGCGGCGTGCACGCTGTCGCACCGTTGGGCAGCACCGGCGAAGGCGCCTATCTCAGTGATGCAGAGTGGGATGAAGTCGCCGCCTACAGCATCCAGAAGGTGGGCAAGCGTGTGCCGACCATCGTCAGCGTCTCCGACCTGACCACCGCCAAGGCCGTGCGTCGTGCGCAGTTTGCCGAGGCCCACGGCGCGGACGTGGTAATGGTATTGCCGGCCTCGTACTGGAAACTCAGCGAGGCGGAAATCCTCGCCCACTATGCAGCCATTGGCGACAGCATCGGCGTGCCGATCATGCTCTACAACAACCCGGCCACCAGTGGCACCGACATGTCGGTGGACTTGATCCTGCGCATCGTCAACAGCGTCGACAACGTGACCATGGTCAAGGAAAGCACCGGGGATATTCAGCGCATGCACCAATTGCACCGGCGCAGCGAGGGCCAGGTGCCGTTCTACAACGGCTGCAATCCGCTGGCGCTGGAGGCGTTTGCGGCGGGCGCGAAAGGTTGGTGCACGGCGGCGCCGAATCTGATTCCTCAGCTCAACCTGGATTTGTATGAAGCCGTTTTGGCCAATGACCTGGAGAAAGCGCGGGAGCTGTTTTATCGCCAGTTGCCGTTGCTGGATTTCATCCTCAAAGGTGGCTTGCCGGCGACGATCAAGGCCGGTTTGCGGCTGACGGACCTGGAGTCGGGGGATCCACGGCTGCCGGTGTTTCCGCTGGCTGAGGCAGCCCGTGTTCAGTTGCAAGAGCTACTGACCCTGTTGCGCTGAAACGCAATCCAAATGTGGCAGCGGGCTTGCTCGCGAAGGCAGTGGGTCAGTCAATTAATAGGTCGACTGACTCACCGCCTTCGCGAGCAAGCCCGCTCCCGCATTTAGTCCGCATCCAACCTTGGATTTTCAATAGAGACAAATGACAATAATTCTCGATATCATTCACGACTTTTCCACGTCGTGCTTCGTCAAGAAGGATATCCATGTCTCGTCCCAAGCCCGACCCGCTGTCGGCCGATGCCTTTCGCGGGTTTTATGCAGATATCCTGCATTTCCTGCGTAAACGCACGGACAACGCCAGCGACGCGGCAGACATGACCCAGGATGTCTTCACCCAATGGCTGGACTACCGCGACCGGGCCCAGGTCGAGCAGCCACGGGCGTTTCTGTTCCAGATGGCGCGCAATCTGCTGCGCGATCACTGGCGCAAACAGAAGGTGCGGCACACCGTCCACCAGCAACAGGCCGAACTGGATGCCGAACCTGTCAGCGACTCGCGAGACGATCCCATGGCCGCCGCGCAACGCCTGCAACGCCTGGAACAGTTGAAAGAAGTCCTCTCTGAACTCTCGCCGAGAAGACGAGAAGCCCTTATGCTGCACCGCTTCGAAGGCCTGAGCCAGGCGCAGATCGCCGCGCGCATGGGCGTTTCGGTCAGCATGGTGGAAAAGCACATCGCTTTTGCCTTGCTGCATTGCAAGCAGCGACTTCAACAAGAACAGGGCAAGGAGCAGCCAGAATGACCCGCCTGAGCGACATCGACACCTGTGACATCGAGGCCAGCGACTCCATCGATGCCCAGGCCGCCAGCTGGTTTGCGCGCAACCGCAATGACGCCGGTCGCGCCGACCGCAAGGCGTTTGCCGCCTGGCAGTCCGAGCCGGCCAATGCCCGCGCCTACGCCGAATTCGAACAGCTGTGGGCCGACCTGGCCCAGTTGCAGCAACTGAACAAACCGACACCGCTGCCCGTGCGCAAACCACCCGTGTGGCGCCCGGCCCTGGCGGTGGCTGCCGCCCTGGTGTGTGCCGTGCTGACGAGCAACATCGGCGCCCCACGCGAGCTGTTCCACGCCCAGGTCGCGGCCCATGCCAAAGGAATGCGCACCATGCATTTGCCTGACGGCAGCACCTTGTACGTCAACGCCAATACGCGCCTGCGGGTGGACTTCAACAGTCACCAGCGCATCGTGCATCTGGATCAGGGCCAGTTGTATATCGAGGTGGCGCCCGACAAGGAACGACCGCTGTTCGTGCAGGCCGGTGAAGCCAATGTGCGGGTGGTCGGCACCGGCTTCGATGTGCGGCGCAGCAAGCAGCAGTTGGTGGTCAGCGTGGCCCATGGGCAAGTGGCGTTCGATCCGGATGCCAGGCTGCCGGCCACCCTGCTCGGCGCCGATCAGCGCGCTACGTTCAGTTATGCCAAAGGCACGCTGCAGCAGCAAATCCTCACTGCCGGCGAGGTCGCCGATTGGCGCGGCGGCCACGTGTCGTTTCGTAATCGCGAGCTGGCCAGCCTGATGGACGAGTTGAGCCTGTACCGGCCCCAGGCGCCGTTGCTGGTGGACAGCGCGGTGGCGCAACTGAAGGTCTCGGGCAATCTGGACGTGAATGATCCGGACGCCCTGCTCAACGCCCTGCCGGCGCTATTGCCGGTGAAAACCGTGGCCCTGGCCGACGGCAATATCAGGATCGAACCGCGCAAATAGCCCCGCGGAATTCTTATTTGAGAATATTTTGCATTCGCATGTGAGGATTATTTTTCCTGCCGCGTCTTCCTCGGGTCTGCGTTTGATACGCACACCTTTCTGGCCATTTGGCTACTCCGGGGGATTTCATGTTTCGCGCGCCTTGCCACGTTCAGCACCTGTTTCTTCGACCCACCGCCATTGCCGCCTGCCTGGCCTTCAGCCTGAGTGCCCAGGCCGAGTCGTTCAAGCTGCAACTGCCGGCCCAGTCCCTGGCCACGTCCCTGAGCCAGGTGGCGCAGCAGGCGAAAATCCAGCTGCTGTTCGATGAAGCGCTGCTGAAAAATATCCAGGCGCCAGCCCTCAATGGCGACTTCACACCGGAAGTGGCGATTCGCACCCTGCTCAAGGACGGCGAGTTCGTATTGCTCAGGGTCGGCAGCACTTACGTGGTACGCCCCGAAGAGGGCAAGACCACCAACAGCAGCGCGATCCAGCTCGACGCCCTGAGCGTGATCGGCACCGGCAACGAGGTCGACTCCACCACCGTCGGCCGTTCCACCCTGACCCAGGCGGACATCGACCGCTACCAGTCCAACAACATTCCCAGCCTGCTGCAAACCTTGCCCGGCATCAGCCAGGGCGGCTCGCTGAAGCCCGGTGGCCAGACCATCAACATCCGTGGTTTCGGCGACGCCGAAGACGTGCCGCTGACCGTCGATGGCGCCACCAAAAGCGGTTTTGAGCGCTACCAGCAGGGCACTGTGTTTATCGAGCCCGAGCTGATCAAGAGCATCGAAGTGGAGAAAGGCCCCAACTCGCCCTTCAGCGGCAACGGCGGCTTTGGCGGTACGGTCAACATGACCACCAAGGATGCCCCGGACCTGCTCAAGGACGGGCGCAACAGCGGTGCCATGCTCAAATACGGCTACTCCAGCAACGACCATGAGCAGGTCTACAGCAGTGCCGTTTACGGGCGAACCGATGATGGCCGCTTCGACGCGCTGGCCTACCTGACCCAGCGCGACGGCGGCGACATGAAACTGGCCGCCACCCTGCCCAACGACAACAACCAGTACCCGATCAACCCCAAGCGCCTGCCCAACAGCGCCCAGAATGTGGACGGCAAACTGTTCAAGTTCAATGCTCACTTCACCGATGAGCAAAGCCTGGGCCTGTCGTACTCTCGCTCCAACAGCCAGCGCTGGACGCCCTTCTCTGCCGCCAGCTACCCGACGCCGCCGACCCAGGCCAACATCGACCGCTATGGCTACGAAGCCGCGCTGAAACGCTTCCTGGCCAACCGCAATACCGTCGACACCACCTGGTCCGGCAAGTACGAATACCAGCCGATGAATAACCCGCTGGTGGACTTGACCATCAAGTACTCCGAATCCAATACCGACCAGACCGACGAGCGCGACGCCACGGCGTTTTTCCAGTTGGCCACCGGCGGGCGCAAGATGGACACCTCCTATAACGACAAGAACCTCGACGTACGCAACGTCAGCCTGTTTTCCACCGGTGCGTTGCAGCACGCGGTGACCACCGGTGTGCAAATCCGCAAGCACACCCGGGAAACCGAAATGTGGATGCCCGGCGCCACCTACAACACCCCGAAATACAACTACGGGCACTTCCAGCCGGGCTTCATGCCCCATGGCAAGGTCGACACCAACAGCTTCTTTATCCAGGACGCGGTGACGCTGGGCGATGTGACCATTACCCCGTCGATGCGCTATGACCATGTGCGCAACCGCGGCGAGGCCAACGACGCGCCGTACTACAGCAACCCGGACCCGGCCATCGGCCATGACTACAGCGACCGCACTTACACCGGCTGGTCGCCACGCCTGGCGGCGTACTGGACCATCACCCCGAACGTGGCGATGTTTGCCAACTGGAGCCGCACCTGGCGTGCGCCAGTGATCGACGAGCAGTATGAAGTCCAGGGCCTGGGCAGCCGCACCGCCACCAGCCTGGACCTGGACCCGGAGCGCATCACCTCCATCACCCTGGGCAACGTCACCAGCTTCGCCGATGTGTTCGCCCACGGCGACAACCTGCAACTGCGTACCACGCTGTTCCACAACAAGGTCGAGGACGAAATCTTCAAGGCCACAGGCGTGGGCTGCCAGAACCAGGCGGTCAACGGCGGGACGATTTCCAGCGCCTGCCCGCCGGGCGCGATGTCCAACTACCGCAACATCGGCGGCATGACCATCAAGGGTTTCGAGGCCGAGAGTTTCTATGACTCCACCTACGTGTTCGGCTCGGTATCGTTCGCCTACACCACCGGCAAACATGAAGGCGCCTACACCAACCCGTGGGGGCCGGACGTCTGGGCGCGGGACATTCCGCCAACCAAATGGGTGGTGGTGCTCGGCACCAAGATCCCGAGCCTGGATATGCGGGTAGGCTGGCAAGGGCAGTTCATCGGCGCCACCAGCCGCCTGCCGAGCGACAAGTATTCCGGCGGCCCGGGCACCAGCATCGGCGACCTGTTCTACGACCAGTACGGCAACAAGCGCTACAACACGCAAGGCCTGTTCGCCAGCTGGAAGCCGCAACAGGCTTACCTCAAGGGTACCGAGGTGAACTTCACCGTGGACAACCTGTTCAACAACAACTTCCGACCGGCCCTGAGCGGCGACCGCGCCTACACCAAGGGCCGGGATGCGAAGATCAGTGTGACGCGGTTCTTCTGACCCCACCTAATCAATGTGGGAGCGGGCTTGCTCGCGAAAGCGCTGGATCAGTCGGTACATGAGTTACCTGACACACCGCCTTCGCGAGCAAGCCCGCTCCCACATTCAGATCTTCTGCGCGCCATTTCTTGTATTAACCAGGCTGAGCTCTGGGGCGTGAACCCGCTGCTTGCTCAAATACCGCGTGCAACTCACCCGCAAGAACGAAGCAAAATTCACCACTTCGCCGCGGTAATCCATCACTTCTTCATACAGCTTGGCGATCAGTTGATTGGTGGTCATCCCATCCACCTCGGCGATCTCGCTGAGGATGTCCCAGAACTGGTTTTCCAGGCGCACGGTGGTCACCACGCCGCAGATGCGCAGGGAGCGCGAGCGGGATTCGTACAGAATCGGGTCGGCCTTGACGTACAGTTCGCACATGGCGATGACCTCCGCTTTACAGGGTGATTTTGGTGCCCAGCAGGCCGAGGAAACCCGCGAGCCAGCTTGGGTGCGCCGGCCACGCCGGGGCCGTCACCAGATTGCCTTGAACGTGGCTGTCGGTCACCGGGATATCGATGAACGTACCGCCCGCCAGTCGTACCTCCGGCCCGCACGCCGGGTAGGCGCTGCACTCTCGGCCTTCCAGGATCCCGGCAGCCGCCAGCAGTTGAGCGCCATGGCACACGGCAGCGATGGATTTGCCAGCCTGATCGAAATCCTTGACCAGTTGCAGGACCTTTTCGTTCAGCCGCAGGTACTCAGGGGCACGGCCACCCGGCACCAGCAGCGCGTCGTAGTCGGCGGCGTTCACCTTGGCAAAATCCGCATTCAGGGCGAACAGGTGCCCGGGCTTTTCGCTGTAGGTCTGGTCGCCTTCGAAGTCGTGGATCGCCGTGCGCACGGTCTGGCCGGCAGCCTTGTCAGGGCACACCGCGTGCACGGTATGCCCCACCATCAGCAGCGCCTGGAACGGCACCATCACTTCATAGTCTTCGACGTAATCGCCGACCAGCATCAGGATTTTTTTCGCGGCCATGGGACATTCCTCCGGTTGAACGGTTGGGCAGATAGGAGTAGCCAAGATAGACCCGCAGGCTTGATCCGGGTAATGGCCCGCTACTACATCAGCACCCCAGCCCTCTGTAGGAGCGAGCTTGCTCGCGAAGCACGTTAACGATAACGCGGGTAACCAGACAGCCCGCGACGCTCTCAGGTTTTTCGCGAGCAAGCTCGCTCCTACACAAACTGTACGGTCCAATCTGCACCCAGCTGTAAGCGCGCGTTTGCGGGGCTTTGTGGCTAGATGAACATCCACTTCCGGCCCATTCGATTCTGGTTCCTTCCATGAGCTCCCGCGAAAATACCGGCATGGCCCTCGGCCTGCTGGGCGTCGTCATCTTCAGCCTCACCCTGCCCTTCACCCGTATCGTGGTGCAGGAAATCCACCCGTTGCTCAATGGCCTGGGCCGGGCGTTGTTCGCGGCGGTGCCGGCGGCGGCGTTGTTGCTGTGGCGCCGTGAGCGCTGGCCCACCTGGCGCCAGGTGCGCGGGCTGACGCTGGTGATTGCCGGGGTGATCCTGGGTTTCCCGGTGTTGTCGGCCTGGGCCATGCAAACCTTGCCCGCGTCCCATGGCGCGCTGGTCAACGGGTTGCAGCCGCTGTGCGTGGCGCTGTATGCGGCGTGGCTGTCTCATGAACGTCCGTCGAAGGCCTTCTGGGCCTGCGCGGCGCTGGGCAGTGCGCTGGTGCTGAGTTATGCGTTGATCACCGGGGCCGGCAGCATCCAGGCGGGCGACCTGTTGATGCTCGGGGCAATTGCCGTGGGTGGCCTGGGTTATGCCGAAGGCGGCCGGTTGGCCAAGGAGATGGGCGGCTGGCAGGTAATCTGCTGGGCGCTGGTGCTGTCGACGCCGGTATTGATCGGGCCGGTGGCCTACCTGGCGCTGCAACACGAAGGGCCGATCTCCATGCGCACTTGGTGGGCGTTTGGTTATGTCTCGTTGTTTTCGCAGTTCCTGGGGTTCTTTGCGTGGTACGCCGGGCTCGCCATGGGTGGCATCGCCCGGGTCAGCCAGATTCAGCTGTTGCAGATCTTTTTCACCATCGCGTTTTCGGCGCTGTTTTTTGGTGAACACATCGAGCCGATTACCTGGCTGTTTGCCTGCGGGGTGATTGTGACGGTGATGTTGGGGCGCAAGACCAGCGTGAAGCCTGCGCCAGCTCCCAAGGCTAGCGCGATCTAATGTGGGAGCGGGCTTGCTCGCGAATGCGGTGGGTCAGTTGATACATCAGGTGACTGACACACCGCTTTCGCGAGCAAGCCCGCTCCCACACTTTTGATTTGCGTCGTACTCAGGCGAGGTAACCGTCCGCCCGCAGCAGGGTTTCAAGGCAATGTTCGGTGATGTTGTAGAACGCCTTGAGTTCCTGGATTTTCTCCAGGAGTTGAGCGTTGTCCACCGGCTCGGCACGCTTCACGGCCAGGATCATCTTGTTCTTGTTGGTGTGCTCCAACGAGATGAACTCAAACACCTTGGTCTCATAGCCGCACGCTTCAAGGAACAACGCGCGCAAACTGTCGGTGACCATTTCCGCCTGCTGGCCCAGGTGCAGGCCGTATTGCAGCATCGGCTTGAGCAGCGCCGGGCTCTGGATCTGCAGGCGAATCTGCTTGTGGCAGCACGGCGAGCACATGATGATCGACGCACCGGAGCGGATGCCGGTGTGAATCGCGTAGTCGGTGGCGATGTCGCAGGCATGCAGGGCGATCATCACGTCCAGTTCGCTGGGCGCGACGCTGCGCACATCCCCGCACTTGAACACCAGCCCCGGGTGGTCCAGGCGGGCGGCGGCGTTGTTGCACAGGGTCACCATGTCTTCGCGCAGTTCCACGCCGGTGACTTCGCCGTCGGCGTTGAGGGTGTTGCGCAGGTAGTCGTGGATGGCAAACGTCAGGTAGCCCTTGCCCGAGCCAAAGTCCGCGACCCGCACCGGCTGGTCCAGCTTCAGCGGCGAGGTGGTCAGCGCATGGCTGAACACTTCGATGAACTTGTTGATCTGCTTCCACTTGCGCGACATCGCCGGGATCAGCTCGTGTTTGGCGTTGGTCACACCAAGGTCGGCGAGGAAGGGCCGGGTCAGGTCCAGGAAGCGATTCTTCTCGCGGTTGTGCTCGGCAGACGGCGCTTCGCGCAGTTGCTGCGGCTTGCTTTTGAACAGTGAGCTTTTGTTTTTCTTGCTGTATTCCAGCTGGGCTTCGTCGGTCACCGACAGCAGGTGCGCATTCTTGAACGCCGCCGGCAACAACTCGGCAATTGCCGCCACGCCGTCGGCCAGGGAGAAGTTCTTGGTGATGTCGCGGGTCTTGTAGCGATAGACGAAGGACAGGCAAGGCTGATCCTTGACCGTCAGCTGCTTGATGATCAGCTTCTGAAGATCAGGCTCGGTGCCGACGTACTTGGCCAGCACCAGCTTGATAAAGGCGTTTTGCTCAAGGCTCGCGCTCAGCAGTTCGAGGAACTGCGCGTGATGATCCGGCGCGGGGCTGGCAGGTTTAGCGGTGGCAGACATGAACAAAAACGCCTCGGGCAGGGAATGCCGGGAATTTTACACTACTCCAACACCACCAACCGATTCGGCAGCTCATTGCGTGCGTGGGTCACCGGTACGTGCTCCCTGAGCAATTCCCCGCAAGCCTCAATACACGCCACAAACCCGGCCAACGTCTGGCCTTGCTTCACCTGGCGGGTGAAGTCCTTGACGATCGCATCCCAACTGCTGTCATCCAGGCGACTGGAAATCCCCTTGTCCACCAGGATTTCCACATAACGCTCGGCCTCACTGACAAAAATCAGCACCCCGGTGCTGCCCAGCGTGTGGTGCAGGTGCTGCTCGAGAAACTGCCGCCGTGCCAGGTTGGACGCGCGCCAATGGCGCACCGAGCGCGGGATCAGTCGCGTGGTGACCCTGGGCAAACGGAACACCAGGCACAGCACGACGAACGTGCCCCACTGCGCCAGCAGCAAGGTGTACATGGTCAACCAGCCCGACAGGTAGTGAATGATCCCCGGCACCACCAGCGCCAGCAGGCTGGCCCACAACAGCGGGATGTAGGCGTAGTCGTCGGCGCGGGCCGCGAGCACGGTCACCAGTTCGGCGTCGGTCTGTTGCTCGACCCGGGCGATCGCCTCGGCGACCTGGCGTTGCTCGTGTTGACTCAGTAATGCCATGGTTGTTGATGCTCTCTCGTTATTGTCATTACCAGCCGCCCGAGGCGCCACCGCCGCCGAAACCACCGCCGCCGCCCCTGAAGCC
>NZ_JACARS010000191.1:0-10226 GCF_013386485.1 Pseudomonas sp. P7758
GGCCAAGGATGGCCCATGACGGCGGCCCACGGTCCAAAGCCGGAGTGAGGGCACACCGAGCCTAGGCGAGGTGCCGAGTGGTGGGGCAAGAGCGTTTTGCTTACTTTTGCGCTCTTCAAAAGGCCGTTACCGCAGCAACGGATATGTACACAATCAATCAATCAATCAATCAAACCACTCCCCCCGCTCAAGAAACGTATTCCGAATCATCTCCACCACCCACCCCACCTCCAGCGAATGCCGCACATCAGCACTCACCCCCATCCAGACCTGCCGCTGCATCCCCTCCAGAAACACCCCATCCAACGCCGTCAACCCACGATCAAAACAACTCATGTACCGCGGCAACAACCCAATACACGCACTGCACCGAATCATCTCCAGCATCAGCGGATACGCTTCCACCCGCACTACCCCCGCCAGCCGCTGCTCCACCAGGCTATTCCACGGCCGCAGCGCCTCCACCTGCCGATCCGGCTGCCACTGCACCAACATATAATCCGCAAGGTCTTCAATGCTGTCCGGCCGCACCGCCAACCGCGAATACCGCTTGGCAATATGCGGCGAATAATCCAAACGCGCCAACACCTCTGGCGCCCCAATGGCAAAACTCGGCCCCGCCCCCGGCGAATCCATCCCCGACAACCACACCACCACATCCGCATCCAGCGCCTGCAACCCCAACTCGCTGTCGATGGAAATGATCTCCAGCCGCACACTCGCATTGCGCCGCAACAGGGCAATCAGGTCCCGCCCCAGAATGTCATGCAGGATCGACTCGGCAACCGCCAGCCGAATCAACGGTTGCTCCAGCACCGGCAAGCGTCGCTCATGCGCCAGGGCAATCAACTGCGCCTGCAACTGCTGCCCTTCACGACTCAGGGCCAGGACATTGCCCTGATAGCTGAACAGCGAACGCCGCAGTTGCTCTTCCAGCTGCGCCAGGCGCTTGCGCAACTGCGTGGCCTTGATGTTGAGGCTACGAGCCGCCTGCATGAAACACCCACAGCGGGCGCTGATCAGGAAATACTGCGCCACCTCGGGCTCGATGGCGGCCGCCAGGGCCAGCCAGGCCTCGCGGGATTCGGTCGACGCACGATAAGGCGCGACGCCTTGGGGTACAGCCGGTTCAACAAATACCATGGGAGACTCCCTGTCTTGTGGGTACTGTGCATCCAATGCGGTGATACGGTTTTACTCCAGTACCTTGTTCAGCTCGGCGCCGTCGATACTCAAGGTCGCGGTATTGAGCATGCCTTCCAGGTAGGCCTTGGCAATCTGCTCCTGGCGTTGCGCACGCAAGGCCTCGGTCAAGCGGCCACGCAGTTCATCCAGCGTGGCGGTGCGCGCCGGTTGTTGCCCAGTGAGTTTGAGCACGTGAAAACCCGCCGCACTCTGCACCGGCTCCGACACCCCGCCCGTCTTGAGCCGCGCCACCACACCGCGCATTTCAGGCATCAATTGCTGCAACGGCTGCATCCCGGCATCGCCACCGCGCCGGGCGCTGTCGGGGTCCTGGGAATACTGGCTGGCCAGGGCGGAAAATTCGCCTGGCGAGGCCTGCGCCTTGCGGCTCAACTCCTGGGCCTGGCGGCGCACATTGTCGACGGTTTGCGGGTCGCTCACGGCCAGGAAAATCTGGCTGACCTGGTACAACGGCGGCGTCACCCATTGTGCCTTGCCGCTGTCATAGGCTTGCTGCAATTCAGCGGCGCTGGGGTAATCCGTCGGCACCTGGCTGACCGACAACATGTAGTCGCGAAATACGATCTGCTCGGTGGCGGCGCGGGTCTGTTGCTCCACCTCCGGGCGCTGCCGCCAGCCCTGCGCATCGGCCTGTTCAAGCACGGCCTTTTGCGCCAGGCGTGAACGCAGCCAGGTTTCCAGGGCGCCGCGGTTGCCACGCAGTTGCTCGCGGGTTTCCACCGGCAAGGCGGCCAACACCGACTTGAGTTCGGCGAGGTCGATCTGCTGGTTGCCCAGGCGCGCCACCGCCGGCCCGTCCTTCACGGCCACCGGCGCCGGCTGCTGGGCTGCGACCGGGTCACTGCCCGGCCGCAGGCTCAACCCCACCGCGACCGCCAGCACCACCAGGGCGCCAGCGCCGACCACCAGGGCTGGTTTCTTCACAGTGCAGGCGCCTCTTCGCGCGCGTCGACAGCAGGCGCGGACCCGGCCTGGAGCTGGGCGGCTTGCTGGCTGTATTCACGCAGGTAGACGATGAATTCCTGCAGCAGGCGGTCCCACAATTCCAGCTGATTGCGCAAGTACGGCGCACCCACGCCGGCGGCCACCACGTCCATCTCCATCAGCAGGAACTCACCCTGCAACGACAACCGCGCAAAACGTCGGGAAGCGTTCCAGACCTGGGCCAGCCCCTCGGGCAATTCGCCCTGCACCCGCAGCGCGCAGCTGTAGGTGAAGTCCACGTAGCTGCCCTGCTCTGCCGCCGGGTTGCCGAAACGCACGGCGAAGCCAATGCCCTGGCTTGCGCTGAGCAATTGCACGATGCCGTTCTGCTCGGTCTGGTTGACCCGGTAGCCGGCTTCCTGCAGCAGCTCGGTCAAGGCTTGCGGGGTCACGCTGGTGATCAGTTGTACGTCGCTCATAGTGGTCTCTTCCTTGTCGATCAATGATTAGTGACGGTCTGTGGAGCATCGAACCGATTAAGGTAAAGGCCGTCACCAAAACCCTGGGCGAGTTCCTCGAACTTGACCCGGGTGCTGCTGGCGAACGGTTGGCGGATGCTCATCACGTCGGCCACGTCGATTTTTTCGTAGGCCGTCAGCAACTGCTGGGCCACGTCGTACATCTGTTGATTCTTGACTGAACATTGCTGCACTTGTGTGTCACGTTCCGTGAGTTGCGCCTGCAAACGTGCGCGCTCGGTTTCTTTGCCCCGGGCGATTACCAGCAAGTCTTCATAGGCTTTCTTGAACTTGCCCACCTGCTCATTGCTCGCGGCCACCTGGGCCTGGGCCTGGCTGTGCAGACTCTGTTGCTGGCCCACCAGTTGCTCGGCCACGCCACGGGTCTTTTCCAGTTCGGCGGTCAGTTGCTTGACCTGCGCCTGGGCCTGCTTGGCCTGGGTTTCGGCGGCGATGCGTGCGGCACTGGCCTGGGCCTGCTCGCTTTGCAGCGCCTGCAACTGCTGGGTGGTGCTGCGCAGCTGAGTGCGCAGGCGCTCCTCCATGCCTTCAGCCGAAGCGCCGGTGGTAACGAGCAGTAGAAGCAGGCCGCAAATTCGCGTGTTCATGAGCTTTCTCCGGCGCATCAGAAGCGCGTGTTGAGTTCCAGTTGCATGACATCCACTTCAAACGGCGCGCCATACACTTCGGAGGCGCTGAGCCAACGGGCACTGGCGTAGATGTTCTTGTCGAGGCCGTAGTTGGCGCCGATGAAATAGCCCTTGGCGTTGGTGCCGCCGAGGTGGAACGAGGAGTCGTTGAAGCCGTCCGGCAAGGCATCCGGCTGGATGTATTTGTAGCCGGCCAGCACGTTCCAGTCGCCCTTCTTGCGCATCTCCAGCGCACTGCCGAGGGTGAACTGCACCAGCAGCGCATTGCCGCCACTTTCAAACTGGCCGTCGCGGTTGAGGTTGTTGACGATCTGGCCTTCGCTGCGCTTGAGCATCTCGCCCTTGTCGTAGGCCAGGTTGTGGATGAAGTTGGTCTGGCTGCGCAGCTTGAGGTCTTCCGGCAGCTCGCTGTCCCACGCCAGGTTGAGGTCCAGCACGTTGAACTTGGAGGCCAGGCCGACGAATTGCGGTTGCGGGGTCAGGCCAGGCGTTGCCGGGTTGGGGGTGATGTCTCGCAGCAGGAACACGCTGTTGCCCTTCTGCATGAAGGCCAGGCGCGTGCCATCGGTATCGCACGCCGGCTGGCCGGCCCACGGCGAGCAAGGGCTGGAGCGTTCGCCCTGGATATCGCCGAAGTGGTAATAGGCCATCGAGCCCTTCAGGCTGTTGCTGCGGTTGATCTTCCAGTCGGCGCCGATCTGCCCGCCGAACAGCCATTTGTTTTCGCTCTCGTCCTTGTCGAAGCCGTTGGTGGTGGCGGTGTCGGGACTGTATTCCACCGGGAACGCGCCGAGGGTGCCGAACAGGCCCCAGTCGCTGTTGAGCTTGTGGTTGAAGATCGCCGCCACACCGTCGAAGTTGAGGTCGCCGGAATACATCATGTCGGTGGAATAGAACGGGTTGGCAAAACGTCCGGCGGTCAGGGTCATGTAGTCGGTGGTCTTCCAGGTGAGATAGCCCTGGTCGAGCCAGATGTCTTTCTTGCCGAAGCCGCCGCCCAGGGTCTGGGTGGTGGACACCGGGTTGTTGTCGTTGCCGGTGCCGAGGCGGATGCCGGCGGTCCATTCCGGCGAGATCACGGCTTTCATGCCCAGGCGGGCGCGCAGGCGGAACAGGTTCTCGCGGTCTTCGCGGGTGTTGAGCAGCGGCGGCAATTTGGTGTTGGTGTTCTTGTTCACGTCGTAGGGGCCGCTGTCGTTGAGCTTGGCGTAATCGACGATTTCATTGCTGTTGTTGCCCGAGAAATAGCGCGACTCATCCCGCAGGCGAATATCGCCGTCGAAGCTGATGCGCGAGACCCACTCCGGGAACGTGTTGGGCTGGGCCCAGTTTTCCTGCTTGGCGGTGGCCATGACCTCGGCCTTGACCTGGTCGCGAATCTGGTCGCGCACCGCTGCCGGCACGTACTGCACCCGCACATCGCCGGGGGCCGCAGTTGGACCTGCCGCTACTGCCGTGGCGGTGCTGGCCTGGCGTGCCTGCTGAGCCTCTTTTTCAGCCTGGGCGATCAGCCCGTCGGCCTGTTCCTGCTTGAGCACACCTTGCTGCACCAGCAGGCGGATCAGGTTGATCGTGGCGTTTTCCGAAGGCGCGGCGGTGGCGGCCGTCGCCTGGCCGACCAGGGTCGCGATGACCATGCCGACCGCCAGGGTCAATCGATTCACGTGGGAAATCATCTGCACACAACTCCTGTAGAAAACTGCAAAAAAGGGTTCGATCAATCCGGGCGCCGGCCCTTGAGGGACAGGCGTACCGGCAGGGTCATTGAGGCGGGTGTGCGTTCCTTCAGCCGCGGTGTGGCACGCAACGCGGCCAGCACCTGGGCGTCGGTGTCGGCGTCGCCGCTGGACTTGGCGAGCTCCACGCGCGTCACCTCGCCGTCTGCGCTCAGCCACAGGTCGGCCTGCACCGTGTAGGCCTTCTTGCGCAGCTCCGGGTCTTCCCGCAGCAGGCGCTGGAACACCCCGGCCAGGTACTGCTTGAACGTCCCGGTACCGAGCCCGCCACCACCGGAACCGGCCATGCCGCCGCCCTTGCCGGCACCGATGTTGAAACCGTCGGTACCGGACTGCGCGTCGCCGTCGATCTGCATCGGGTTGGCCAGGTCGTCCGCCGGTGAAGGCGGTGCTTCCTCCTCGGGCTTGACCTCGTCCGGGGTCGGCGTGGGCTCCGGCTCGGGGACTTTCTCCTGCACCTCGGGCTCAGGTTCCTTGGGTTTTTCCGGCGGCGGTGGTGGCGGTGGCGGCAACGGAATAATCGTCGGCACCTTGGGCGCTTCACGGCGCACGCCACTCATGTCATTGGCCCACTGCCAGAGAAACCAGGCAGCCACGGCGCCCAGCAGCAGGCCGATGCCCCACTTCAGCGGGCGCAATGGCGGCTTGTTCTTGAGGGGCGTCGGCGCGATCGGCATCTGTGCGGTCATGACTCAGCCCTGGCTCGGTTTGCCGGTGACCAGCCCGACCTGGGACAGCTCCAGGCGACGCAGCAGGTCGAGCACTTCGATGACCTTCTGGTACTGCACCATGGCGTCGCCGCGCACGATCACCGGGAAGTCCGGGTTCAGCGCTTTCTCGATGCGCAGGCGCTCTTCCAGCTCAGGCAAGGTCACCGGGTAAGCGTCGAGAAACACCTGGCCGCCATCGTTCACCGAGATGGCCTTGGTCTTGGCCTCGGACAGCGATACCGAAGCACTGGCCTTGGGCAGGTGGATCTGGATCCCCGAGACCTGGGCGGTGGCGGTGAGGATAAACATCACCAACACCACCATCAGCACGTCCACCAGGGGCGTGATGTTGATGCTGTCGACGGGTGCGTCATCGTCATCGTCGTGGGAGGCATTCACGGAAGCCATGCTGATTCTCCTCAGGCCGGGACGTGGGCGTGGTGGTCGCGACGGTGCGCCGCTTCACTGTGCTGGCTCTCGCCGTGCATCTCCGCCAGGCGGGTGATGAACTCGTCGACGAACACGCGCATGTCGGCGCTGACTTCCTTGTTGCGGGTAATCAGGCGGTTGTAGCCAAACAGCGCGGGGATCGCGACAAACAGGCCCATGGCCGTGGCCAGCAAGGCCGCCGCCATACCCGGGGCGATGGCGTTGATGTTCACGTCGCCGGCCATCGCCGTGCCGAGGAACACCACCATGATCCCCAGCACGGTGCCGAGCAGGCCGATATACGGGCCACCGGCAATCGCGTTGGAGAGGGTCGACAGCTTGGCGCCGAGTTGCTGGTTTTCCCGGGTACGCACGCCGTCCATGGAGCAGCGGATGGCTTCGATGGTGGCTGCCGAGACCGACGAGGTGTCGGCGCCCTGGGCGCGGCGAGTGCGGATTTCCTTGACCGCGACCCGGTACAGGCGCCACAGCGAGGAATGGGTCAGGCGCTCGGCCAGCAACGCGTCGTCGTAGTACATCTCCAGGCGCGTACCGATCTGTGCGAATTGCTCGCGGAAGATATCGTTGGCAGCACTCACGCGACTGACCTGGCGGTTCTTGCGGAGCATGATGAACCACGACTGGAACATCATCCCCACCAGCACCAGGATGATCACCCAGGCATCCACCGGCACCGCCTTGAGCAGGAACCCCAGGCTGCCGAAGCCGAAGCCCGACTGTTCTTCATCCACGCCATAGGCCACCAGTTTCGACTCGGCGCCCTGGGCCGTGGCATCGGCCAGCAACAGGGCTGCCGGGCGCGCGACCTTGGACAAGCGCAGTTCGTCCATGGCCCCGGTAAACGGCAGGTGCCCGCCGGCGGCTTCCGGCAAATCGGCACCGATGGCCAGTTGCGAATTGAACGCCGGCATCGCCACTGCGAGGGTCGCGGTCTCACGGCCGTTGACGTACAGCGAGACCTTGTCGCCCTCGGCGGTGAACGCCAGGTGCTGCCATTGGCCGGGGTTCAGCGGCTGGGTCGAGACGCCGCGCTGGCCGTCGATTTCAATAAACGGCATGCCCTGGTTCAAGCCCAGCAACAGGCTGTGGGCGCCCTCGCGACGGGCCACCACCACTTGCTCGCCGCTGGCCTGGTCGACCCGCAACCAGGCGCTGAAAGTGAAGGCGCCGCCCGCTGCGTGTTGCAGCGACGGGCTGGCTGGTAGCAGCAACGGCTGGCCACTGAACTGCAAGGCCCGGCCGATCACGCCGTCGATGCTCGCACCGGTGGCGTTCACGGCAGTGTTGCCGTAGGCCGTGGTGTCCCGGGGCGGCGTGCCGTTGGCGCCGTCGAAGTGGTAGAGCGCGATGTAGTTCGGGTCGAAGGTCAACTGGCCGTTGGCGGTGGCCGGCGCCTTCTGGTTGCCGTAGTACATCCACAGGTCCTGGCGCTGGCCGCCTTCGACCTTGGGCACATCGACCCAGATCAGCGCCATGCCCATCAGCGGGTCGAAGCTTTCGATCTGGTGGTTGAACACGGTCTTGTCATCGGCGCTGACAAAGCGCAGGTCGGCGCCGTCGTCCTTGACCCCGTCAAAGCTGAAGTTGCCGGTGTGCAGGCGCACCAGCAACGCAGTGCGGCCCAGGGCCTGGCTGATGGCTGCGCCCTGGGAGGTGGTGTCCACCGTGATCTGTTTACGGTAGTGCCAATCGTCCTGCCACCAGGCATGGGCGGTGGCCGGGAGCGCGAAGCCCAGGCAGATCAACAGGCTCAGAAATAGGCGTTGCATGTCAGGAGTCTCCGAAAAAAGGGGTCAGAAAGTCGCCTGCACACTGAAGTGCAGTCGCGAGTCCTGTTTCTGGGTATTTGGGCCTTCAAGCAGCGGGTAGCCCCAATCCAGGCTGCCGGACAACCACTTGCTCAAACTGGCGCGGGTGCCGAGGCCGACACTGGCCAGGCTGTATTCGTCTTCCTGCTCGGGCAGCGGGTCATGCAGGCGCAGGCGTGCGCCTTCGGCAAACGCATAGAAGCGCCACTCCTGCACGTAGCTGCCGAGGAACTTGGCCAGGGACGGCGTGCGCAGCTCCTGGGACAACAGGTAGCCTTCGTCGCCGGTGCGCTCGGCGGCGAGATACCCGCGTACCGACGTAGCGCCGCCAGCGGAATATTGCTCGTTGGACACCAGCGGCCCCGAGGCCAGCTGGAAGCCGGCCTTGGACGCCGACTGCCAGTCGTTGCCGAAGGTGTAGGTGTAATTCAGGTCACCCTTGAGCACCGCAAAACTCGGGCTGGCCTTGTCACGCTTGTACTGGAACTCCTCGGCGTCGCTGCCGTAGCCGAAGAACGCGCGGGTACCCACCACCAGGCTCAAGCCCAGCCCCAATTGCGACTGCTCGGTGTAGCGGTAGCCGTTGTAGCCGAAGGTCAGCGGTGCGTACTTCAGCGGGATATCGTCCGTGCTGCCGCCAAACTTCATCTGCTCCTTGAAGTCCTTGAAGTCGACCCCGGCAGAGAACGAATTGGCCCAATTGCCACTGGCCGGCAGGCTGTAGATCGCCGACACGCCGTAGGAATGGCCCTTGCCCAACACGTTGCTGCCGCCGATGGTGGCGATGTTGCTGTCGGACTGATAACCGGAGAACTGCAGGCTCCAGCGATCAGTCAGCGGCGCGGTGTAGGAGCCCGACCAGACCTTGGCGTTGTCGCTGTCCTGGGGTGCGGTGAAGTAGGTCAGGGAAATGCTGTGGCCCAGTTGCCAGAGGTTGTCGTAACCCAGGGTCGCGATGCTGCGCAGCTCCTTGGTGTCGGCGCTGTAGTCATTGTTCAGGCCGAGGCTGGCGTGCCAGGGGTTCTGGTCTTCCACCTGCAGGTCGACGTCCATGGTGCCGGGGCGCTGGCCTTCGCGGACCAGCGGCGTGACCTGCCGCCCGGCGCTGCGATTGAGGCCGGCGAGTTGGGTTTGCACGCTGGTGAAATCCGGAACCGCGCCCTCCTTCAAGCCGGGTACTTCGTCGCGGATTTCCACCGGCGAATAGTGCTTGGCGCCGACCACACGGACGCGCCCGACCTTGGTTTCGCTGACCTGCAGGTAGACGATTCCGTCATCGACCTTCTGCTCCGGCAGTTCGACGAACACCGACTGATAGCCGCGTGCCTGATAGATCTTCTGCAAGGCATCCCGGGCGCCTTCGATGTCGGCGAGGGTCTTTTGCGGGCCGAGAAACGGGTACACCGCCTCTTCGATCGCACGAGCGTCGAGCACGGTGTTGCCGCGCACGAAGTACTCGTTGACGTCCACCAGCCGTGCCGGAGGCTCGGGCTGGGTGCCCTGCTCTTCGGCCTGTAGCGGTTGCGCCAGTGCACCCAGCGTCAGCCAGCACAGCGCCAGCGTTGATTTGAACAGATGCTCCACACCGCCCCCTGGTTTACTCAAGATGATTGCCGTCGCCGTTTGCCCGGCGTTTGGCCTGTTCAATTGCTGGATATCGAGGTGTTGCCGTGCCGGGCGAGCCAGGTGTGCAGCAGGGCGAAGTTCAGGGAGAACTCCGGCATGTGCAGCAAGGCGCCACAGAACACTTCACCGATGATTTTCTGGATCAACTGCACCGCCTGCGGGTTGTTCAGGAACGTGGCGATGTCGCGTTGCAGGAGGTTGATGCCCCAGACTTTCTGGTTCAGGTCGAGGCCGACGAACCAGCGGAACAGCAGGTTGTAGTTGAGTTGTTCGTGCAGTTGCTGTTCGTTGGGGACTGAGTACAGGAGTTGCAGCAGCAGGATCTGCAAGACGGTCTGGGGGGCGATCTGGGTGCCGGGTTGGGCCTGGAGCAGGTCGCGGTGGAGGTCGAGGATGTCGTCGATCTGCGGGCGCAGCAAGACCAGTGAATGGCCTGCGGGGATGTAGCTGGAGACTTCCTTGAGCGCGCCTTGCCAGTCGTCCTGGGAGACGATCCATACCCACGGTGCGCCATAGCGGTAGACCGAGACCGGTTTTTTGCGTGCGGCTTCGACGATCTTTGACAGGCGCTGGTCGAGCTCCTGCATGCCGACTTTCG
>NZ_JACARS010000192.1:0-2525 GCF_013386485.1 Pseudomonas sp. P7758
CAGCAACGGATATGTACACCTTCAGGCCCGACTCCGCAGCCACTGCATAAACCCCTTCTTAACCGGCACCACAGGCGCCTCCTGCGTCAAACTCTGAGCCGCATGCAACCTGAAATCCAACAAACTTTTCATAGCCTCACTGATGTCATGCCGAGCATCCAGACAAGGCTTCAGATACTCCTTCTCAATCCTATACAACGTACAAAACGTCTTCGCCGAAAAGTCCGCAGGCACACCCTGCTCCGACAAAATCCCGGCCTCACCAATCACCTCCCCAGGCCCCATCCGCCCGGCTTCAAACTTGTGCCCGGCCTTGGTCAACATCACCGAAATCACCCCGGACTCGATGATAAACAGGTGATCACTCACCTCCCCCGCCGGCAAAATCATCTCCCCGGCGCGAAAGGTCTGCAGCGTCATGTTCTGGCTGAATGTCTCCTTCTCCTCCTGCCTCAACGTCGAGAAAATCGACGAACTCTCCAACAACGCCCGAGCCCGGGAAACCGCCACCGGCGCATTACTCTCGGCAGCCGACAACAAGCTCACCCCCGCCGCCTGCAAATGCCGAAACGCCAAATCATAAAGCTGATTGCGCACCTCACGCTTGAGCGCCATGGCCGGCACAAACCCGCTGATCTCATACTCCACGCCACCACTGGCCGACGTCTTGAACGCCACGCTGGGCGCCGGCTTGGCCAACAACGGCCGACACCCCTGCATCGCCCGCTCCAGCGCATCCAGCACGGTTTGGGGCCGCGCATGGGGGCTGACTTGCAGGCTGACCGCCAAGCCAAACATATCTGCGGGACGTGAGAAGTTGATGATCTTGGCCTTGGCCGCCAACGAGTTGGGCACCACCGCCAGGCTGCCCTGGGAGGTTTGCAGTTGGGTGGCGCGCCAGTCGATGTCGATCACCCGGCCTTCGGTGCCGTCGATGGAGATCCAGTCATCCAGTTGGTAGGGTTTGGTGGTGTTGAGCACGATGCCGGAAAACACGTCGCTCAAGGTGCTTTGCAACGCCAGGCCGACGATGATTGCCACCGCGCCGGAAGTGGCCAGCACGCCCTTGACCGGCAGGTCGAGCACGTAGGCCATGGCGGCGATGATCGCGATCAGGAAAATCACCGCGCCCACCAGATCCTGCAACAGCCGCCCGGTGTGGCCGACCCGCTGCATCATCACCGCGCCGAGCAATACCGTGAGGGTGCGCGCCGCAAACAGCCACCAGCCGATCTGGAACGCCGTTGCCGCCAAATGCAGCGCCACGTTGTCGCCGAACGGCGCGACCTGCATCGGGTTCATGCCTTCGTTGAACAGCACAGCGCTGAACACCGCAAAGATCACCAGCCGCGCCGCAAGCTTCCAATTGGCGAAATCGGCAGAGATCAAGCGCCATACGGCAATGTCGATCAGCACCAGCGCCAAGGCACAGAACATCGGGTGATCAGAGATAAATGAGGGCATTCAGGCGACTCCAGGGCGAATGCCATGAAGATCGCATGAAATGCCTTTGGAGGGTATAGCGCCCTAGCGCTGCATCTGCCCGAATTGCCCGGACTGATAGTCGGCAAACGCCTGGTGGATTTCCTGCTCGGTGTTCATCACGAACGGGCCGTGGCCGACGATGGGTTCGTCGATCGGCTCGCCGCTGAGCAACAGCACCATGGCGTCGTCGCTGGACTCGAGGCGCAGTTGCGTGCCATCGCGCTCGAACAGTGCCAACTGCCCTTCCCGCGCCACTTCAGTGCCGTTGATCCGCACCGTGCCGCGCAACACCACCAGCGCGGTGTTGCGCCCGGCGTGCAGGTCCAGCGTCACAGAGCGGCCGGCTTTGAGGCGCATGTCCCACACGTCGATCGGTGTGAAGGTGCGAGCCGGGCCTTTGACCCCGTCGAACTCGCCCGCGATCAAGCGCAGGCTGCCGGCGTTGTCGGCCAGGGGCAGCGTCGGAATATCGCCATCGAGGATGGTCTGGTAACCGGCATCGGTCATTTTGTCCCTGGCCGGCAGGTTGACCCACAACTGGACCATTTCCAGGGCGCCGCCGCTGCGGGCGAACGCCTCGGAGTGAAACTCCTCGTGAATGATGCCCCTGGCGGCTGTCATCCATTGCACATCGCCCGGGCCAATGGTGCCGCCGGCACCGGTGGAATCGCGGTGTTCGACTTCGCCCTTGTAGACGATGGTCACGGTTTCAAAGCCGCGATGAGGATGCTGGCCCACGCCACGACGTTGCTCGGTCGGGGTGAACGCCGCAGGACCGGCGTGATCCAGCAACAGGAACGGGCTGATCTGCTTGCCCATGGTGTCGTAGGAAAACAGCGTGCGAACCGGAAAGCCGTCGCCGACCCAATGGCCGCGTGGGCTGGTGTAGATGCCGATGATCTTTTTCATATGTGTCTCCAGTAATGGATACACCTTAAATCCGATACCAATTCCGCGCTAGACGGCAAAATCGGCCCTGATCGTCCCACCAGTGGAACAAATACTCGCGGGCTGGATTATTTTATATTTCGACCATAATA
>NZ_JACARS010000193.1:0-13793 GCF_013386485.1 Pseudomonas sp. P7758
TTCTGCATCATCACCGACGAAACCCGCCACGTGAAAATGGCCATCGTCGACCGCAACGTCACGCCGCTGCTGTCGGTCAACGACCCGGCGCTGATGGTCGGCATGCCCAAGGGCCTGACTGCCGCCACCGGCATGGACGCGCTCACCCACGCAATCGAAGCCTACGTGTCCACCGCCGCCAACCCGATCACCGATGCCTGCGCGATCAAGGCCATCGAACTGATCAGCGCCAACCTGCGGATTGCGGTGCGCGACGGTAAAGACCTGGCCGCCCGGGAGAACATGGCCTACGCGCAGTTCCTTGCCGGCATGGCCTTCAACAACGCGTCCCTGGGGTTCGTGCACGCCATGGCGCACCAGTTGGGTGGGCTGTATGACTTGCCCCACGGCGTGTGCAATGCGGTGCTGTTGCCCCATGTGCAAAGCTTCAACGCCAGCGTCAGCGCCGAGCGCCTGAGCCATGTGGCACGGGCCCTTGGCGCAGATATCAAGGGTACGTCGGTGGAAGAGGGCGCCCAGGCGGCCATCGCGGCGATTCGCAGCCTGTCCCAGGATGTGGAAATTCCTGCCGGGTTGCGGGAGCTGGGCGCCAAGTTGCAGGACATCCCGCTGCTGGCGTCCAACGCCCTGAAGGACGCCTGCGGCCTGACCAACCCACGGCGGGCGGATCAGCGTCAGATTGAAGAGATCTTCCGCAGCGCGTTCTGATCAGTCCTGGCCATGGCGACGCACAGCAGTGCGCCGCCCGCCAGCGCCACGCATAACACCGCCAACGGCCAGGCCTGCTGACTCGCCAGCAGGCTGGCCACGCCACCGATCGCCGCCGCCATCAACTGATGCATAAAGCCGCTCAAGGCCATGGCGTAGGAGCCGCTCACCGGTGATTCATCATTGGCCAGCGACAGGCTGATGGGATAACTCATCGATTGGCCGAACACCGCCAGGCAATACGGCAGCCACAGCAGGATCGCCAGCCCATTGGCAAACAGGCTGCCCAGCAACATCGTCGCGCTGCCGCATATCACCAACGCCACGCCCCAACTCATCATCGACAGGCGCCCGGTGCGGGCGACGAGGCGATTGACCATCAACGCCCCCGCCAGATACGCCCCGCTGATCGGCCAGCCGAGCCAGCCATATTGCGCCGCGCTCCACTCGAAATGGCCCTGCAAAATCAACGGTGCGCAGGTATTGAACGCGATGATCACCCCGTAACCCAAACCGCCCGCCAACGGGCCGCAGGAACGCCGGATGACGCAGGATCGTGCCGTAGATGCGCCAGGCCGAGACGTGCCCGGCGGCTTTTTCCAGTGTTGCAAACACCACCCGTTGCAGCGCAATCATCAGGCCGACAGCCGCGACCGCCAGCCCATAAAAGATCGCCTCCCAACCAAACGCCACTTGCAACAGCGAGCCCACAAACTGCCCGATGCCCAGGGCGATCACGAACGTCATGCCCAGCCACGACAAACCTTTGGCCAACAGGGCACCGCTGAAGCTGTCACGAACCAGCACCCGCGCCATCACCGACACACCGCCCGCACCGAGGCCTTGAACCAGGCGCAGGCCGAGGAACGATTCGAGGCTGTAGGCGGACGGAATCGCCGCACTGGCCAGCGCATACAACGCCAACGCTGCCAGCAACACCGGCTTTCTACCCAGGCGCTCACCGAGGCTGCCCCAGAGCAGCATCGGCAACGCCATGCCGATCAAGTACACCGCCAGGGCCAGTGCCACCTGGTCCTCTGCAGCGGTCAATGACAAGGCAATCGCCGGCACGGCGGGCAGATAACTGCTGATGCCAACCTGGGACAAAAAGGCCGCGCTGCAGGCAATGGTGAGGGTCGTGGTGCTTTTCAAGGGGAAAAAGATCCTGTTGAGCAGTAAGCTGCAAGCCGCAAGCTACAAGTTGCCAGTGGGTTTGTCTCTACCTTGCAGCATGAAGCTAACCGCTTGTCGCTTAGGAACCAACCTTATGAGAGTTCTATTATTCGGCGCCACCGGCATGGTCGGCCAAGGCGTGTTGCGCGAGTGCCTGCTGGCCAGTGACGTGCAGGAAGTTGTCGCCGTCGGCCGTACCGCGCTGACCCAGGAACACGGCAAGCTGCACCAGGTGCTGCATGCCGACATGTTCGATTTCCAGCCCCTGGAGCATCTGCTGCAAGGTTTCGATGCCTGCTTCTTTTGCCTGGGCGTTTCTTCGGTGGGCATGGATGAAGCCAAGTACACCCATTTGAGCTACGACTTGACGCTGGTGGCCGCCAGCACCCTGGCGCGGCTCAACCCGCAGATGACCTTTATCTACGTGTCCGGCGCCGGTACCGACAGCAGCGAAACCGGCAAAACCATGTGGGCACGGATCAAGGGCAAGACCGAGAATGCGTTGCTGCGCCTGCCGTTCAAGGCGGTGTACCTGTTCCGTCCCGGGGTGATCCAGCCGTTGCACGGCGTGCGCTCGAAAACCCCGCTCTACCAGTCCATCTACACCGTGGTCGGCCCGTTGTTGTCGCTGCTGCGCCATGTGCGACCGGCCTGGGTGGTGAGCACGGAAACCGTTGGCCGCGCAATGCTCTCGGCCGTCCGGCACGGTGCACCTCTGCCGGTGGTGGAGCAGGCCGATATCAATCGCCTGGCCACCGAGCGCGCCTAGATGCTGCACAAAAGCCTGGTTCGCCGCCTTGACCTGATCACCCTGCAATTGTTTGTGGCAGTGCATGAGGAAGGCACGCTGACCCGCGCCGCCGCCCGTGAAGCTATCGCGGTCTCGGCGGCCAGCAAGCGCTTGATGGAGCTGGAACAGGTGCTGGGCGTCAGCCTGTTTGTGCGCCAGGCCAAGGGCATGCAGCTCACGGCCGCCGGCGAGACCTTGCTGCACCATGCACGGCAGATGCTGTTCAATGTCGAGAAGATGGGCCTGGAGCTGGGCGAACACAGTCACGGCGTGCGCGGTTATGTGCGGATGCTGGCGAACCTCTCGGCAATCATTCAGTTCCTGCCCGAAGACTTGCGCGACTTTTCCGCGCTGCATCCACAGGTGAAGGCAGACCTGGAAGAGCGGCCCAGCAATGGCGTGGTCCAGGGTGTGATTGACGGCGTTGCGGACCTGGGCATCTGTTCCAGCGACACCGATACCAAAGGCCTGCCCGGCGTGACCTATCGCCGGGACAAGCTGGTGGTGCTGATGCCGGCGGATTACCCGTTGGCGTCGCGCAAGACCCTGACGTTCGCCGAGACGCTGGACAGCGACTACGTGGGGCTGCATTCCGCCAGTTCGATAAACATGCGCACCCATGCGGCGGCGCGGGAGGCGGGCAAGGTGCTGCGCTTGCGGATCCATGTGCCGGGCTTCGATGCCATGTGCCGGATGGTCCAGGCCAACATGGGCATCGGCATCCTGCCGCAAAAAGCCTATGAACTGTTTGGCCGGGCGTTGGGCTTGCACGCGGTGCCGCTGACGGATGCCTGGTCGGACCGCAGCCTGATCCTGGTGGTGCGTGACGAGGCGCAGCTGTCGCCGGTGAGCCGGTTGTTGTTCGATTACCTGCGGCGGGAGCAGGCGTAAGCAAACCCTGTGGCGAGGGCCCTTGCTGTGGCGAGGGAGCTNNTGCGTAGCAGCCCCAAAAAAGCCGGGAGCGCTACGCACTCCAGCGGGAGCAAGCTCCCTCGCCACAACCAGTCCTTACTCAAGCGTTCGCATTTGGCGAACGCTCGTTGCCAACTGACGGTTGGATTTCTACTGCCTGCGTCCTCTAGCCTTGGCCCCACATTCCAAGAACAAGAGGTACACCCCATGACGGCTCCCCTGAGCGGTATCAAGGTGATCGAGATCGGCACCCTGATTGCCGCGCCCTTCGCCGCCCGGCTGATGGCCGAGTTTGGCGCCGAGGTGATCAAGATCGAAGCCATGGGGCAGGGCGATCCGCTTCGCAAATGGCGAAAGCTTCACGAAGGTACGTCGCTGTGGTGGTACCTGCAATCGCGTAACAAAAAGTCCCTGGCCCTGGACCTCAAGTCGGCAGAAGGCCTGGACCTGGTCAAGCAATTGCTGGGCGATGCCGACGTGCTGATCGAAAACCTGCGCCCCGGCGGCCTGGAAAAACTCGGCCTGGGCTGGGACGTGCTGCACGCCCTCAACCCCAAGCTGACCCTGGTGCGCATCTCCGGCTACGGCCAGACCGGCCCTTACCGCGACCGCCCGGGCTTCGGTGCCATCGGCGAGGCCATGGGCGGGATTCGCTACACCACCGGCAACCCGGATTCACCACCGGCGCGGGTCGGTGTGAGCCTCGGTGATTCCCTGGCGTCGCTGCACGGTGTGATCGGCGCGCTGATGTCGCTGCTGCGGGTCAAGACCGGCCAGGGCGACGGCCAGATTGTCGACGTGTCCCTGGCCGAAAGCGTGTTCAACCTGATGGAAAGCCTGGTGCCGGAATACGACATGCTCGGCCATGTGCGCGAACGCAGCGGCGGCGCCTTGCCCGGCATCGCACCGTCCAACACCTACCTGACCGCCGACGGCGCCTATGTGGTGATCGCCGGCAACAGCGACCCGATCTACAAACGCCTGATGCTCGCCATCGGCCGCGCCGACCTGGCCGAAGCGCCGGAGTTTGCCCACAACGATGGCCGCGCTGCCAAGAGCGGCCTACTGGACGCCGCCATCACCCACTGGACCAGCAGCCTGCCCATCGACCAGGTGCTCAGTGCCCTGGAAGCCGCCGAAGTACCGGCGGGGCGCATCTATTCAGTGGCCGATATCGTCGCCGATCCGCACTACCAGGCCCGCGACATGCTGCTCAGCGCCGACCTGCCCGGCGGCCTCACGGTGAAGATGCCCGGTATCGTGCCCAAACTGTCGGAAACCCCCGGCGCGGTGAATTGGCAGGGCCCGAGCCTGGGCCAGCACACTGATTCAATCCTCGGCGACCTGGGCCTGAGCGGCGCCGATATTCAACGCCTGAAATCCTCGGGAGTGGTGCAATGAAAAACTATTCCGATGCCCTGGTCGTGCAGGAAGTCTCACCCCGTGACGGCCTGCAAATCGAGCCGACCTGGGTCGAGACTGTCGACAAGATCGCGTTGATAGACCAACTGTCCCTGGCCGGGTTTTCCCGGATCGAAGCCGGCTCGTTCGTGTCGCCCAAGGCCATTCCCGCCTTGCGCGATGGGGAACAGGTGTTCCAGGGCATCACTCGTCGCCCCGGGGTCATCTACGTGGCGTTGATCCCCAACCTCAAGGGTGCCCAGCGTGCCATCGAGTCCCGGGCCGATGAGTTGAACCTGGTGATGTCCGCCAGCCAGACCCACAACCTGGCGAATATGCGCATGCGTTGCGAAGCCTCGTTGGCGGCGTTCGGCGATATCGTGAGCTTTGCTGCCGAGCACCCGGTGCGCCTCAACGGCAGCATCGCGACCACTTTTGGTTGCCCGTTCGAGGGCAAGATCGATGAGGACCGCGTGCTGCAATTGGTCGACGCCTACCGCGAGCTGGGCATCCAGGGCATCAGCCTGGCCGACACCACCGGCATGGCCAATCCGCGTCAGGTCGAGCGCCTGGTCAAGCGCGTGCTCGAACGTGTTCCGGCGAGCGACCTGACCCTGCATTTCCACAACACTCGCGGCCTGGGTTTGTGCAATGTGCTGGCCGCCTACGAGGCCGGTGCGCGACGGTTTGATGCGGCATTGGGCGGCCTCGGCGGTTGCCCGTTTGCGCCCGGCGCGTCGGGCAATATCTGCACTGAAGACCTGGTCAACCTGTGTGATGAAGTCGGGATCCACACCGGCATCGACCTGCCGCACCTGCTGAAAATGTCGCGGCAATTGCCAGCCTTGCTGGGCCACGAATTGCCGGGCCAGGTGGCCAAGGCCGGGCGCAATTGCGACCTGCATCCGCCACCGGCCTACATCGCCACCTTGTAAGCCGTAACCAGACAACAAAAACAATCGGACGCCTGCGAGCAGTCCGCTGGAGAGAATCGATGAGCCTTAATACGTTGGAGGCCGGCGTGCGCCCGGCCGCTGAACACGATGCCGAAAAAGCCCTGGTCAGCAAGGTCGCCTGGCGCCTGATGCCGCTGATCATGGTCTGCTATCTGTTCGCGTTTTTTGACCGCATCAACATCAGCTTCGCCAAGTTCCAGCTACAGGCCGATCTGAGCCTGAATGACACCGCCTATGGTCTCGGCGCCGGGCTGTTTGTGGTGGGCTATGTGATCTTTGAAGTGCCGAGCAACATGATGCTGTACAAGGTCGGCGCCCGCCGCTGGATCGCTCGCATCATGATGTCGTGGGGGCTGGCGACGGCCGCTATGGTGTTCGTCACGGCCGAATGGCAGTTCTACGGCCTGCGTTTCATCATCGGTGCGATGGAGGCCGGGTTTGCCCCGGGCGTGCTGTATTACCTGACGTTGTGGTTCCCGCAGCACTTCCGTGGGCGCATCACGTCGATGCTGTTCCTGGCGTCGGCGTTTGCCGGGCTGGTGGGCGCGCCGTTCTCCGGGCTGGTGCTGGAACACCTCGACGGTGTGCTGCAAATGCGCGGCTGGCACTGGTTGTTCTTGCTCGGTGGCTTGCCCTGTGTGGGCCTGGGGTTCCTGGTGCTCAAGCTGCTCAAGGACCGTATCGAGGATGCCCACTGGCTGACCTCGGCGGAGAAGACGTTGCTGGCCAGCCGCATTGCCGTGCATGAACCCCACAAGAGCGGTGGCTCGTTGCTGGCTGCATTGCGTATCCCAGGCTTCCTGATGCTGGGTTTTATCTACTTCCTGATCCAGGTGGCGTCCTACGGGCTGAACTTCTGGGCGCCGCAACTGATCCGCAGCGCCGGCACCCAGAGCCCGGTGATGATCGGCTTGCTGACGGCGATTCCCTACGTCTGCGGCGCCATCAGCATGGTGGTGATCGGACGCTTGTCCGACGCCACCGGCGAACGTCGCAAGTTCGTCAGCGGCCTGGTGGCGCTGGGGGCGGTGGGGTTCTTCTGTGCCGGGATCTTTGCCGATCACACCACGTTCCTGATCGTCGCCCTGAGTTTGCTGGGCGCGGGGATCATCGCTTCGATCCCGACGTTCTGGACGCTGCCGCCGAAGTTGTTGGCCGGTGCCGGCGCGGGCGCTGCTGGCGGGATCGCGGTGATCAACACGTTAGGCCAGTTCGGCGGCATCGTCAGCCCGGTGATGGTCGGCCGGATCAAGGACCTCACCGGCAGCACCACGCCGGCGCTGTATGTCATCGGCGTGTGTGCGTTGCTGGCTGCGGCGCTGTTGCTGTGGGGCTTGCCACAGAAGCTGCGCACCCTCGACAAGCGCTGATCAGCCGGCGGTCACCAGCGAGCGGGTGGGTGCGGCACTGAATTGAATCAGGGCCACACCGCCAATCAACATCAGCGCCCCGATCAACCGGGGCGCGGTCAATTGGCGCTCCACCAGCCCGAACAAGCCGAAGTGGTCCAGCATCAACGAGGCGACGATTTGCCCGGCCATCGCCAGGGCGATAAACCCCGAGGCGCCGAGCTTGGGCATCAGGATCAACGCCAGCGAAATGAAGCACACGCCGAACGCGCCGCCGCTCCACATCCACAGCGGCGCCTTGGTGATAAAACCCAGGTTGGGCAGCGGCAGGCGCAGGGCCAGGATCACCGGCAGCAGCACGATGATGCTCACCAGCAGCGAGGCGAGGGTGGCCCACAGCGGATGCCCCAGGCCGCGTCCCAGGTTGGCGTTGATCGCGCTTTGAAACGGCACCACTGCCCCGGCGAACGCGGCCAACAGCAACAAACCTACCCAATGCAACGTCGTCATGATCAATCTCCCAGAGGTTTTGCTGGACTCTAGGCTATTCGTCGCGCAAATTTAAATTCCAAGTTCTTATGCAGAACATGCAGCTGATGAATGATCTACGACGCATCGACCTTAACCTGCTGGTGATCCTTGACGCCTTGCTCAGCGAGCAACACGTGACCCGTGCCGCCGAGCGCCTGCACCTGAGCCAGCCGGCGGTGAGCCACGCGCTGGCGCGGTTGCGGGACTTGCTCGGAGACGCGTTGCTGGTGCGCCAGGGCAGCTCGCTGGTGCCCACTGCTCGTGCTCTGGAACTGGCCATGCCGCTGGCGGAAGCGCTGGCCCAGGTACAGGCGCTGCTGGAGCCCAATCGTTTTGATCCGGCGTCGGCCAAGCGCACCTTCCGGGTCGCCATGTCGGACTACAGTGCGGCGATTTTCTTGCCGGGACTGGTGCGCACCTTGCGCCGGGAAGCGCCGGGGATTGATTTGCAGATTATCCAGGCCAGTCGCGAAGGCATGCTTGACGGTGTGCTCAATGGCGATATCGACCTGGCGGCCGGGGTGTTTCCCGACATGCCTGCCGAGCTGCGCAGCACGCCGCTGTTTGAAGAGCATTACGTGTGCCTGGTGGACCGCGACAGCCTGCCTGAAAACGGCGTGCTTGATCTGCCCACCTACCTGGCGCGGCCCCACGTGTTACTGGAAATGCGTGGCAGCGGAACACCGGAAATCGAACGGGCGCTGACGGCGATTCGCGAGCGCCGGCACGTGTCTATCAGCTTGCCTCATTGGGGTGTTGCGCCGCAGTTGATCCAGGGCACGGACCTGATTCTTACCGTGTCGTCTCGCGGGCTGCTGAACATTGATCACGAACAGTTGTTGGCGGTGCCGCCGCCGTTTCACATTCCGTCGTTTGCGTTTGTGCTGGCGTGGCATTCGCGGCGGGGTGGGGACGCGGCGTTGCAGTGGTTGAATGGGCAGGTGCAGGTTGTGATACAGGGTTGATCGGCGTTACCAACTGTTCGGTGGTTGGCGCCGTGTGTGAAATATTCGAAGAACCTGTAACCGTCCCTCGCGAATACGATATGGCACGAGATAGGGCCAGCGTGGCATCACCCACTCACGTGTACCAGGAACGCGTCCTTCTCGACCCATCGCCGGAAACTCAGCAACATGCTCAAGCCCCGTCCGGATGGCCTGAACAAACTCATAAGCCGCTTTGGGGTTTTCCTGGGCGATGAAAGCTGCTTCATCATCAAGATTTTTGAGTGCTGCCTTCAGCCACTCAACGCGCATTGGCACGCCATTTGTTTGCCACTGCGTCTACTTCGGCGGCAGTTGCAAAGTCACCCGCATCGGCTTCTTTCAACGCCTTTTGAATTTCCTCGATTTGCCATGCTTCACGCGTCAGGTATTCGCGTAACGCATCGACGGCGAGGAACGATTTGCTGCGCCCGGTGGCCTTGGCAAGGCTGGCGAGTGTTTCGGAGATGTCTTCAGGTAGACGTAATGACATGACCGACATAAGTGCCTCGATGTAGTGATGTGTAATACAACATACTACATTGTCACCGTTGCATCTTTGTGTCCCGTTCGTCAGGACTGCTCCTCAGTAAGACCTGACGACCGTTCGTCGCACTAACAAGTTTTTTCTAAACCTTTACCGCCCTGAAAATTCAGATTCAGAGCGGGGCTCGTTTCCCTGCACCTGTTTATTACCTGGAGGAACCCATCATGAGCCGCATGGCTATCCGGTTACGCACCGCCAGTTTCGCGATGCTGCTGGGCCTCGGCGCCAGCAATGCTTTCGCCCAGTCGCCTGCCGATTTCATCGAGCAGGCTTCGGCCAAGGGCATGGCCGATATCGAGACCAGCCGCATGGCACATGCCAAGACTTCGTCCCAGGAGATCAAGGACTACACCATCGAAGTCATCAATGAACGCACCCTGGCCAATCAGCACCTGGCGGCCATCGCCAAGAAGCTCGACTTGCCGGTGGCCCCACGGGACAAGATTGTCGACAAGGCCGAATCCCTGATGCCCGAGCTCAAGGACGGCGACTCCTTTGACGCCGCCTACACCGCCCAGCAGATCAAGGCCAACGAAGACGCGATCGCCTTGTTCAAGCAGGAGGGCGCCGAGTCCGATATCCCGGAAATAAAGGCTTTGGTGGATGAGACCTTGCCCAAGTTGGAAGAGCGCCTGGAGAAAGCCCGGGCGCTGGCGTCGACGTACGGTAAGGGTCACCAGGGCGACGGTTGATTGCCTTGAGTACCCCATGAAAAACGGTGGCTGGAGTGATCCAGCCGCCGTTTTTTTATGCCTGGTTCAGGTCCGTCTTGGACCGGCCATTGTCATCCGTTGTTTCGGTAACCAGCGTCGTCACAGTGATGGTTTCACTGTCGCCGATGGTCTTGTATTCCTTGCGCAGTTTCTCCAGTTCCTTGCGGTCCAGGCCGTCCAGGCTCAATACGGCGTTTTGTGCATCCTTGGTGGCGCGCAGCAACTCGTCAATCTTGATATGCAAAATGTCGTTGTCGCGGTTTTGCGTGTTCTGGATCAGGAACACCATCAGGAAGGTGATGATGGTGGTGGAGGTGTTGATGATCAGCTGCCACGTGTCGTTGTAGTGGAAATAAGGCCCGCTCAGACTCCACAGGAGGATCAATCCCACCGCCGCGTAGAACGTGCGGGCGCTGCCTGCCCAGCGGGACAGGGATTGTGAGATGGCGGAGAATTTCATGACCGTTTTCCTATAAGGGTGGGTGATGAAAATACTGACCGCAGGCGCGCTCTGAAATTTCTTTTTACAATTGAGGATCTGAACAAAGTTGTACGTTTTCCTGCTGGGGGTCAGCCGTGATCCTCCAGCGCCAGCAGATACTGCTTGGCCTCAAGCCCGCCGGCGAACCCGGTCAAGCCACCCGACGCACCAATCACCCGATGGCACGGCGCAACAATCGAAATCGGATTGCGCCCGTTGGCGGCGCCGACGGCACGCACGGCCTTGGGGTTGCCTATCTGCGCAGCGATCTGGCTGTAGCTGCGGGTCTCTCCGAACGGGATGGTCAACAGCGCCTGCCAGACTTTCTTCTGGAAGTCGGTGCCGGCGAAGTCCAGTTCCAGCTCGAAACGGTTGCGGGCACCGGCGAAGTACTCCTTCAACTGTCGCTCGGTCTCCAGCAGTACCGGGCTGTTGCTGGCTTCTTGCAGGGCACCCAGGCGAACGCGATTGGGCCGCTCTTTTTCCCAGAGAATGGCGGTGAGTTTTCCGTCACGGGCCACGAGGGTGAGTTGGCCGACGGGGGAGGGCATGTATTTGTATTCGTAGGACATGGTCGGGCTCCTTGAGTGGGTATGGCTCTACTGTAGATAGGCCGGCCCAGGGTGGAACTACGTTTCTTGCGGTCGAATTCGCGAACGACTTAGAAGTTCCAGTAAACCCAATCGGCGTAATACGGATACCAATAAAACCACGAGAACCAGTACAGCGCCTTGAGTACCGATGCCGTGCCAATGACAAAAAATGAAGCGATGTTGAGCAGCGTGATGATCACGGCAAATACGGTTACACGCCGACTGGCATGCAGTTGGGCAAACCGGGCGCCATAAACGGAGGCCGTGATGGACGCCAGCACCAACACGAGTCCCAGCGCAAAGGGCAGCCTGAGGAACGAGAGCAGCAGAGGAGCGATCAGCACCCAGCCCAGTACCTTGCGCAGTACGGGGCTGGGCGTGCGGTGTGAGGGAGGGAGCATTGCGCGGTTCCTTGAAGTGCTGTTACCGGTCCTGTTGCAATACCTTGAGGGCAGCAGACGCAAGAAAGCCCGAACGGCTTTTTTCTTCCGGATGATGCAGGACGTATTCGTCAATGCGGTTCAGCAGGTAGCCGGGCAACGTGATATTGAGTTTCTGTGCCTTGCCCAGGTACTTGGTCACATCAATATCCACCACCGCCCACGTACAGCCGGCATATTGCGGGTTGGCGGCATGGAGGGTGACTTTCTGTGCTGTAGGAATGGGCGCACCGTCTTCTGCGAGGATCTCGAAGTGGCCTTCGATCGCTTCGCGGGCCATGGCCATGGCGTCGTCCAGATCATCTCCAGCTGAGAAGCAACCGGGAATGTCCGGGACTTCCACACCCCAGGCATGGTCCTCGTCACCGGTTGAAATTGCGATTGGGTACAGCATGTTTGTTGTCCTCCACGAACGTGTTAGCTGAGCAGAGCTTGTTTCAAAATGCTCTTTGCGGTCTTGTCCAGCAGGTCCTTTTTAGGATGGGGAATCGTCACCAGCCCCGGCTTTGTCGGGTGCTTGAAATGATGATGGCTGCCTCTGATTCGCACCAGATACCAGCCATCCGCAACGATGTGACCTATCAAATATCGGCTGTCCACAGCACCTCCTTGTGGTGTGTGTTGGTGGAGACTATAACCACTGAAAATAAATTATCAACACTCTACCTACCAGCGGTCGATGACCGGTGTTTCTGTAGGGCGCGTATGTAGTGTATGAGCGCATGGGGACGGTGCCCGGCGGAGGTATTGCGAGGTTTTTCGAGAGAACAATCAGGCTTTCTGACGAGCCTGCAGCAACTCATCAATTACCGTGAGAAATGCCGTGACCATCAAGCTGCTTGCGCCGCTGCGCGTAAGAACGAGCAACCGTGCATACGCTTCCGCGTCCACCAACGGCCGATACGTCACGCCCTTGTTCATCAAACTCTGCGTACATTCCGGCACCAGCGCCACACCTTGTCCCGCCGCCACCAGTGCAATGATCGAGGTAATTTGCCGTCCCGACGGCCCGGCCCTCAGTGGCAAACCTTTGTGCCGATAAAGCTGCTCAATGGACTGGTTAAGCCCCGAGCCATAATCGGCTGGGAACAGAATCAACGGGTACCCACTCAACTGCGCCAGGCTGACCTCGGCCTGGTTGGCCAACGGGCTGTCGCTGGACACCGCCGCCACCAGCCGCTCCTCACCCAACGACAACGCTTGCACCTCAGTCTGACCGTCCTGGGGCAGTAACCGGCTCAAGCCGATATCCAGGCGGCCATCAGCCACCTGTGCGCCCAGGCTGCCGGAGGCGCATTCCACCAGCGTCAGTTGCACATCGGGAAAGCGTTGGGCGAAGGCTTGAATCGCTTGGCTGAACAAGTCCGACAGGGCTATCGAGCTGACGTAACCCAGCGCCAGTTGCCCGGCGGCACCCGCCGCCAGTTTGCCCGCGATGACTTCAGCGAGGTCGACCTGCTCCAGCACCGCCCGTGCGTAGGGCAGGAACGCGCGCCCCTGGGGAGTGAGCGAAACCGTGCGACTGGTGCGGTCGAACAGGCGAAATCCCAGCTCAGTCTCCAGCGCGGAAATCTGCCGGGTCAACGGCGGCTGGGCCAGGTGCAGGCGAATGGCCGCTCGGCCGAAGTGCAATTCTTCGGCGACGGTCAGAAAGTAACGCAGCTTGCGTAGGTCGAGCATCCTGGCCCCAGGGTATTGATCGGTTCGAAATCGGTATTGGTCTCGGGTGTGCGGGTCATTCTATAAAGGCCTCAGATAATAAAACGAGAGGTTTCATGAAACCGCGCCTGCATTGTGCCCGTCTTGCCCTGTTCCTGTGTGGCTGCGCGGCGTTTCTCAACCTCTACGCCACCCAGAGCATTTTGCAGACCCTTGCCGCCAACTTTGAAGTGAGCGCCAGGGCGGCCGGTTGGAGCATTACCGTCACCACCTTGGCGGTAGCGCTGACCGCGCCCTTTGTCAGCCGCCTGACCGGGCGTTTTGAGCAACGCACGGTGATCTCGGCGGCCGCGCTGTTGCTGGCGTTGCCGGCTTTGATGACTGCCTATGCCAGCAGCTTTGCCGAACTGCAGGTGTGGCGCTTTATCGAAGGCATGCTGATCCCCGTGGTGTTCGCCACCAGCGTGGCCTACATCGGTGATCGCTGGCGCGGCGGCACCGTCACCGAAGTCACCAGCCTCTATGTGGCCGGCACCGTGCTCGGCGGGTTTGCCGGG
>NZ_JACARS010000193.1:13835-14107 GCF_013386485.1 Pseudomonas sp. P7758
TGCTCGGCACGCCGTTGCTGGCAGCCTACGCCGTAGGATTTTGCGTGCTGTTCTCCCAAGTGGCGACGTTTACCTACGCTGGCCTTTACCTCAGCCAGGCCCCGTTCGACCTTGGCCCGGCGGCGCTGGGCACGATCTATATGGTGTTCCTGCTGGCCCTGGTGGTCATTCCCGTTGCCGGGCGCCTGAGCAAATCCCGCCCGCAATCCGAACTGCTGACGGCGGCTGCGGTGCTTGGCGTTTGTGGCTCGGGCCTGACCTTGCTGCCATCC
>NZ_JACARS010000194.1:0-3765 GCF_013386485.1 Pseudomonas sp. P7758
TGTAAGAGCGGAACCAATACCAGCCATAACAAAAATAACGGATATACACCCTACCCCAAACCATTGGCACAGACACACAACCACTTGGCAGACACAACAATTCTTGCAATCGCCCCACAAGGCAGAATCCACTTGCAAGAATCTGCCAAAGCACCCGCGATTAGCAAAACACAATAATTCAGGGAGTGCCCCTAATGCGAAGCAACAGGATCAACGTACAGTCAGCGCTGGGTCTGGGCCTGCTTGTACTCGGCTTGAACAGCGCCCAGGCGGATTTACCGCCAGACACCATCGGCCAGACCACCCTGGCCTTTCCACCGGAAGCCCACCGCGCATTCGTGGTAGACGTCGAATTCGAAAGCTTCGTGGTCGGCCGCGTCACCGTGGTAGATCCCGACAAGAAGCGCGTCCTCGGCATGGTCCCCACCGGCTTCGCCGCGCCCTCGGCCCTGAGCCACGACCAGAAGACCCTGTACAGCGCCGACATCTACTATTCCCGCGGCACCCGGGGCGATCGCACCGATGTGCTCACCGCCTGGGACAGCTCCAGCCTGTCGCCCGCCTGGGAAGTGCTGATCCCGAACAAACGCGCCGAATCCCTGACCCAGCGCTATGGGCTGAAGACCAGCGGCGATGACCGCTTCGTCTACGTCTACAACTTCACACCCTCCACCTCGGTGACCGTGGTCGACACCCAGTCCCGCTCCGTCACCGCCGAAATCGCGATCCCGGGCTGCGTACTCAATTACCCGGTCGGCACTCGCCGCTTCGCCTCCCTGTGCGGCGACGGCAGCCTGCAAGTGGTGACGCTGAACGAGCAGGGCCAGGAAACCTCGCGCAACCGCACGCACTTCTTCGACCCCAACGCCGAGAAGCTCAACGAACGCGCGGTGAACGTGGGCGACACCTACTACTTCACCACCACCACCGGCACCATCCGCCCGGTAGATTTCTCCGGCGATGAGCCGAAAATCCTGCCGTCCTGGTCACTCACCACCGACGCGGAAAAGAAAACCGGCTGGGCCCCGGGTGGCTGGCAGTTGATGGCCGTGGCACCGAAACTCAACCGCATGTACGTGCTGATGCACGACAACCACGAGCCGATGAAGTGGGAAGACCCGAGCACCATCATCTGGGCCTATGACCTCAAGACCATGAAAAAGATAGCCACCCTGGAAGCCCCGACCCCGGTCTGGAGCATGCAGGCCACCGGCGACGACAAGCCCCTGTTGCTGGGCGCCGACGTCGAAGGCGGCTTGCAGATCTTCGACCTCAAGACCAACAAACTCACCGGTAGCATGGCCAAGGTAGCGAAGACCGCAACCCAGATCATGAGCTACTAAAGAGGTTCGGCCATGCATATCGACCCGATCTTCATCATTGCCAGCGCCCTCGCCATCGCGGTGTTGCTGGCCAGTGCCGCGACCCACAAGTTGCGCGCACCGGCACGCTTCGCCCGGCAACTGGCCGATTACCAGTTGCTGCCAGAGGCAGTGACTCGCCCCGCCGCCCGGGTAATCCCGTTGCTGGAACTGGTGATTGCCTTTGCCCTGCTGGTGCCGGCCAGCCGTTCCTGGGCCGCCCTCGGCGCCGCCGGCCTGATTGCACTGTACGCCGCCGCCATTGGCATCAACCTGTGGCGCGGCCGCCGGGACATCGACTGCGGCTGCGCAGGCCCCGACCAGGCGCAGCCGTTGCGGCCGATCCTGCTGTTGCGCAACGGCGCACTGGTGGCCGTGGCCCTGCTGGCCAGCGTGCTGCCGATTGCCCGTGACCTGGGTTTTTTCGACGGCTTCGTCACCGTCGCCGCCAGCGCCGTCGCGCTGCTGATTTACGCCGCAGCCGATGGCCTGCTGGCGAACTCCCCTCTTCTGCTCAAACTGATTGGTAGGTGATCAATGGAAGGCCTTATTGTTTCCAACGTACTGCTGTGGGTACTGCTGCTGGCGCTGGCGTTTGCCGTGATGGGCCTGGTGCGCCAGATTGGTGTGCTGCACGGGCGCATCGCCCCGGCCGGCGCACTGATGGTCGACAAGGGCGTGGCGGTGAATGAGCCGGCCCCGCAAGTCACCGCTTCCGACCGTAAAGGCCGCCCGGTGAACTTCGGCTATGCCGGTGAGAAGAACCAGTTGCTGTTCTTCCTCTCGCCCACCTGCCCGATCTGCAAATCCCTGTTGCCGGCGATCAAGTCCATCGCCAGGGAACAGGCTGACCGACTCGATGTGGTGTTTATCAGCGACGGCGACATGGAAGCCCAGCACGCGCTGATCACCGAACACAAGCTGGACGACGTCACCTACGTGGTCGGCCCGGAAGTCGGCATGACCTACCAGATCGGCAAGCTGCCGTATGCCGCGCTGATCGACAAGAGCGGCACCTTGCGCGCCAAGGGCCTGGTCAATTCCCGCGAGCACCTGGACAGCCTGTTCGAAGTCGAACACCTGAAAAGCGCGACGCTGCAGGAATACCTCAACAGCCAGCCGCAGCCCCACGACCACAGCCACGGCCATAGCCACTGATTAAGGCAGGGAGACTCTCATGAAATTGCTGGATCTGTTATTCGAGCGCTCGACCCGTCGCCTGGCCGACACCACGTCGCGACGCAAACTGTTGGCCCGTATGGGTTCGCTGATGGTCGCAGGCGCCGCGTTGCCCCTGCTACTGCCCCTGGACCGCACCAGCAAGGCGCTGGCTGCCGATAACCCGAAAGCCGGTGACCCGGGCGACCCGAACAGTTGCGACTACTGGCGCTACTGCTCCATCGACGGCTTCCTGTGCAGTTGCTGTGGCGGTTCGGTGACCTCCTGCCCACCGGGCACCGAGGCGTCCCAGGTGACCTGGATCGGCACCTGCCGCAACCCGGCGGATGGCAAGGACTACATCATTTCCTATAACGACTGCTGCGGTAAGCAAAGCTGCGCCCAGTGCGCGTGCACGCGTAACGACAGCGAGGAACCGGCATACCGGCCGTTCAACAACAACGATGTGAACTGGTGCCTGGCGGCCAAATCCCACATCTACCACTGCACGGTCTCGATCATTCGCGGCGTCGCGGTTTAACTCACCCTTGTGGCGAGGGAGCTTGCTCCCGTTGGAGTGCGAAGCGCTGCCAGAGATCTTGGGGCCGCAGCACAGCCCAACGGGAGCAAGCGCCCTCGCCATAGGTCAGTGCAAGAGGCTTGTCATGCGTACGTTGTTTTTGCTGAGCTTGATGTGTGTCTTCGCCACCCCGCTCGCCCAGGCTCGGGCCATTCCCAATCCAAACCAGAAGCACGCACCGGGCAATGAGTCGCCGCAAACGCCGATCGCCCAAGCCGGGTACAGCGTGGCGACCAACTATCAGCTGCAGTGTGCCGGCTGCCATCTGGGCAGCGGCATGGGCTCGGCGGCGAACGACACACCGAGGATGACCGGGTTTGTCGGCAACTTTCTGAAGGTGCCAGGCGGGCGGGAGTTTTTGGTACGGGTGCCGGGGATGTCGCAGTCGGCGCTGAACGATGGGCAACTGGCGGATTTGCTGAACTGGCTGATGCGCCCGGACGGGATGGCGGGCAAGAGTACGCCGGTGGATTACAAGCCCTATAGCGCTGCGGAAGTGACTGAGTTACGGCAGAAGGCGATGCTCAATCTGCCGGGCACAAGGGCGGGGTTGATCAAGGAAATGCGGGCGCAAGGGATTGCGATTGAAGATGGAATGCCCAACTGAACGAAACGCGATCCAAATGTGGGAGCGGGCTTGCTCGCGAATGCGGTGTGTCAGTCACC
>NZ_JACARS010000195.1:0-14547 GCF_013386485.1 Pseudomonas sp. P7758
GTATTGCCGAGTGTCTTCGACCAGGGCGACGCCGAAGTCGTCTTCACCGTCAACGCCGAGGAAAGCGAGCAATGACCCCGTCACCCAAGTACCTGAAGCCGCTGCTGGTTGTGTCGGTGTTGTTCAACGTGTTTTTGATCGGCGGGGTCGGTGGTGGCCTGTACCACTGGCTGGCGAATACCAAGCCCGCCGAGGCGGTGGTTAACCAGCATGGCCTGCGCCAGGCGATGGTCAAGCTGCCGCCGGAACGGCGCAAGGAACTGCGCCAGTTGTTGCGCCAGAACCGCGCCNNTGATCAAGCAACTGGAGGCGCCGACTCTCGACCGTGAGGCGTTGGTGACGGATCTGGGCAAGGCCCGGGAGGCGGACATGGCGCTCAGGGCGCTGGTGGACAACACCCTGGCGCAGTTCGCCAGCACCTTGCCCCGGGATGAGCGCCAACGGTTGGTGGAGGCGTTGTATATGAAGGGGCAGGCGAAGGGCAAGGTCGCCAGAAGTAACTGAGACGAGCGACGGATGATCGTTCCCACGCTCTGCGTGGGAATGCCGCCCCGGACGCTCTGCGTCCAATTGGCGATGCAAGGTTCAAGTCTTGCGCAGTGGTGACGCGGAGCGTCACGGTATGCGTTCCCACGCAGAGCGTGGGAACGAGCATTAATCACCGGATGGCATCGCCTGGGTCTGACTGACAGACCGAGGTGCCTGCATCGCGGGCAAGCCCGGCTCCCACATGAGCTCGCTGCGGAACTGAATATATGAAGATGGTTCCCACGCTCTGCGTGGGAATGCCGCCCCGGACGCTCTGCGTCCAGTTGGCGATGCAAGGTTCAAGTCTTGCGCAGTGGTGACGCGGAGCGTCACGGTATGCGTTCCCACGCAGAGCGTGGGAACGAGCATTAATAACCGACGAGACGGGCGACGGATTTCCCGGCTGGCGGCGTTTAACCCGGGTAGGCCCGCCACTCAGGCGAAGGTCAGTCTCATTGGGGAACCGTGCCATGTCCTGCCTATTCAAAGCTACGCTGGCCGCCACGTTGATGGCGGCTGCGTTGTCCGGTTGTATTGTCGAGCCTGTTCATCCGCGGCGTCCGCCGCCTTTGGTCGAGGTGGTGCCGGTGGCGCCGGCGCCAGGGTATCAGTGGGTGCGGGGGCACTATCGCTGGGGGAACGGGCAGTGGTTATGGGTGCCGGGGCATTGGCGGTACTGATCCACCACACGTTCAACTGCGACACCGAAACCCTGTGGGAGCTGGCTTGCCTGCGATGGCGTCACCGCGGTCTTACTGACAGACCGAGGTGCCTGCATCGCGGGCAAACCCGGCTCCCACAGGTGATAGGGGCTCTGTCAGGACTTTCCTGAACGCCTCCACCAGCGGCCGCAGATTGATCCGATGCCACGCCGCCCACAGCGGCGTGGTGTAGGTCAGCCACGGCAGTTCTCGCAGCACAACGCCCGGCGGTGCATTGCGGCTCAAACCCTTTTGCACCATCGCGACACCTAGCCCCGACGCCACCAACCCCAACGCGGTAAACGGCTCGCTGGCTTCCATCGGAATCTGCGGGGTAAACCCTGCCCGAATGCACGCCGCAACAAAGTCATCCGCCGGGTTTGCACCCGCTTTGCGCTGCACGCCAATCCATTGCTGCTCGGCCAGATGCTCAGGCAGCAACTCGCTGACGCTGGCCAGCGGATGCTGCTCGGGCAGCGCCAGCAGCATCGGATCGTCCAGCACTTGCAATGCCATCAGGTCCGGGTCATCCGCCGCCGGTGGTTCACCCACCAGAGCGATATCCAGGCTGCGTTGGCGCAGGCCTTCCAGCTGTTCGGCGGAGGGCAGGTTGTACAGGGCGATATGCACGTTGGGCCGCGCGTCACGCAGTACCTTCAGGCCGTTGGGCAGCACCCCCGCGTGCATGGCGTTTTCGATGTAGCCGATGCACAGTCCGCCTTCTTCGCCTTTACCCAATCGCCGGCCCAATGACTCCAGGCGGTTGGCGTGGGTCAGCAGCGCCTTGGTTTCGGCGAGGAACGTCTGGCCGTCGCGGGTCAGGCGGATGCGCTGTTGGCTGCGCTCGAACAGGGTCAGGCCCAAGCGTTCTTCCAATTGGGCAATCTGCCGGCTCAGGGGCGATTGGGAGATGTGCAACCGTTCGGCAGCACGCCCCACGTGTTCTTCTTCAGCGACTACAACGAAGTAGCGCAATTGGCGGAAGTCGATCATGTCAGACCTTAAGGGACTCAAGTTGGTCGCAGTATGTCTTGGACGGTCCGATCTCTGCAATCTACGATCTGCTCAACGGTCAACACAGCGACCTTGAACAATCTTGAGGATTTACCCCATGAGCTTGAAAGACAAACTGCCCGGCGTGCTGGGTTTTGGCACCGCCCCCTTGGGCAACATGTTCCGTGCGATTCCTGAAGAGGAGGCGCAAGCCACCGTTGAAGCAGCCTGGAACCAGGGCGTGCGTTACTTCGACACCGCACCGTTCTACGGCTCGGGCCTCTCGGAAATCCGCCTGGGCCAGGCCCTGTCCAAGTACAACCGTGACGACTATGTGCTCAGCACCAAGGTCGGCCGGGTGATCCTGGATGAAGTGGAAGAAAGCGCCCGCGACCTCGGCGAGAAAAGCGGCGTGTTTGAACATGGCCGGCCGAACAAGATGGTCAACGACTACAGCGCCGATGCCACCCTGCGCTCCATCGAAGACAGCCTCAACCGCCTGCAAACCGACCGCCTCGACATCGTGTGGATTCACGACATCGCCCAGGATTTCTACGGCGATCAATGGCTGGACTACTTCAATCAGGCGCGCACCGGTGCTTTCAAGGTGCTGACCCGCCTGCGTGAAGAAGGCGTGATCAAGGCCTGGGGCCTGGGCGTCAATCGGGTCGAGCCTTGCGAGTTGACCCTGGACCTGGCCGAAGCCCAGCCCGACGGTTTCCTGCTTGCCGGTCGCTACACCTTGCTCGACCATGAACGCGCCTTGCAGCGCTTGATGGATGCAGCCCAGGCGCAGAACGTCGAGATCGTGGTCGGTGGCCCTTACAGCTCCGGGATCCTGGCGGGCGGCGCACATTTTGAGTACCAGAAAGCCAGCCCGGCGATCATCAGCAAGGTCGAGCAGATCAAGGCGATTGCCGCGGCCCATGGCGTGAGTGTGAAAGCCGCTGCACTGCAATTCTCCCTGGCTCACCCGGCAGTGGCCGCAGTGATTCCGGGTGCCAGTCGTCCGGGGCGCATTGCTGAAGACGTCGCGGCGTTGTCAGAGAAGATTCCCGCAGCCTTTTGGCAGGCCCTGCGCGAGGCACGATTGATTTCGGCCCGTGCACCGCTGCCGCTCTAACCACAGGAACGCGAATATGAAAATTGATATCAGTGGCAAAGTCGCAATCGTCAGTGGCAGCACCGCCGGCATAGGCCTGGGCATCAGCCAGGCGCTGGCGCAATCCGGCGCTACGGTGGTGGTGATCGGGCGTGAATCGGGCAAGGTCGACGAGGCGCTGGCGACCATTCGCCAGGCCGTGCCCGGCGCGGATCTGCGTGGGCTGGTGGCGGACCTCGGTACGGCCGAGGGCGCTGAAAAGCTGTTCGCCGCCGAGCCGCGCGCCGACATCCTGGTGAACAACCTCGGGATCTTCAACGACGTCGATTTCTTTGACGCTCCCGACAGCGAGTGGACGCGTTTCTACGAGGTCAACGTGATCTCCGGTGTGCGTTTGTCGCGGCATTACACGCCGGGCATGGTCGAGCAGGGCTGGGGCCGGGTGATCTTTGTGTCGTCGGAATCCGGGGTGGCAACGCCGGCTGACATGATCAATTACGGCGTGACCAAAAGCGCCAACCTGGCGGTGTCCCATGGCTTGGCCAAACGCCTGGCGGGCACCGGGGTGACGGTCAATGCGATCCTGCCGGGGCCGACCTTTACCGATGGCCTGGAGCACATGCTCAAGGACGCCGTGGCCAAGTCCGGGCGCAGTGCGCGGGACGAGGCGGATGTGTTTGTGCGCAATGCGCGGCCGACGTCGATCATCCAGCGCGCAGCGAATGTGGATGAAGTGGCGAATCTGGTGGCGTACATTGCTTCACCGTTGTCCTCTGCCACCACCGGTGCCGCGTTGCGGGTCGACGGCGGTGTTGTCGACAGCATGGCGATCTGATTTTTCTTGAATGGTTTGGAGTGTTAATCGTGGCAAAAGCATCTGCTGTTATTGAAATCCCGGTTTCGGCCGAACAGGTTTGGCAATTGGTCGGCGGCTTCAATTCGCTGCCGGACTGGCTGCCCTTTATCGTCAAGAGCGAGCCGAGTGAAGGCGGGCGTGTGCGTCATCTGCAAACGGCGGATGGTGGTGTGGTGGTGGAGCGGCTGCAACGCTTTGATGATGCGGCGCGTACCTACAGTTATTCGATCAGCGAGTCGCCGTTTCCGGTGAGTGAGTATCTGGCGACGTTGAAGGTTGAGGCGCTGGGTGACAGCTCCGCGAAGGTGACCTGGTCGGGCGTGTTCACTCCGGTGGCCGGTGTGACGGATGCGGCGGTGGAGGAGTTGTTTACCGGTGTCTACAGCGGTGGGCTGGATGCGTTGCGGGGTAATTTTCCGGGCTGAATGAAGATCAAATGTGGGAGCGGGCTTGCTCGCGAATGCGGTGGATCAGTGCCAGATGGGTTGACTGACACTCCGCATTCGCGAGCAAGCCCGCTCCCACATTGGTTTTGTGGTGTTCTTCAGGCTTCAGGCTTCAGGCTTCAGGCTTCGGGCATCAGTTGTTGGCGGCATTCGAGGATCAGCTTCGCACCGCCTCGTTCGCTGCTGCCGACTTCCAGTTTGAAACCGTGCAGGTTGATGATCGCGGCCACAATCGACAGCCCCAACCCAAACCCGCCTTGTTGCTGATTGCCTTCGTCCACCCTGTAAAACCGCTGGAACACCGCGGCACGTTCAGCTGCGGGAATCCCGGGGCCGGAGTCCAGGACTTCAATGCGGGTGCTGCCGGCATCGTTCACGCCTCGCAGGATCACTTCGCCGCCCGGCGGGGTGAATTTGATCGAGTTGCTCAGCAGGTTGGCCAGGGCTTCGAACAGCAAGGCGCGATCGCCGGTGATCCACGGTAACGAGTCCGGCACTTGCAGCAGCAATTCCATCTCGCCTTCTTCTGCCAGGGGCAGGTAGAAGTCGTGGAGTTCCTGCAGCAAGGGCAGGGGATCAAGCACCAGGAAGCCCGAGCGGCGCTGATGGTCTTCCAGTTCGGAAATCCGCAGCAAGCCACGGAAGCGCGCCATCAAGGTGTCGGTTTCGGCGATGGCCGCGTCCAGTTGCAGGGCGTGGGGCGCGTCCTCATCGGCCTGCTGCTGGATCCGGTACAGCTGCGCCCGCAGGCGGGTCAGCGGGGTGCGCAGGTCGTGGGCGATGTTGTCGCACACGCCCTTGACCTCGTTCATCAGCTTCTCGATGCGGTCGAGCATCGCGTTGACGATGGCCGCCAGCATGTCCAGTTCGTCGCGTCGGTCAGACAACGGCAAGCGGTGGGTCAGGTCGCCGGCCACGATGGCTTCGGCGCTCGCCTGGATCCCGCGAATCCGTCGCAACGGACGCCGTCGCAGCAGGTGCCAGCCAGCCGCGCCGGGAATGATCGTCAGGGTGATCCCCCACAGCAAGGCGTGCAGGATGATCCGCGTCACGCCGAACAGCGAGCCGTTGGCCCGCACCAGGATCAGCCAGCGGCCGTCTTCGGTGTGGGTGGCTACGGCGTCGCAGCTGTCGCGCGGCAGTTTCGGGTCGTCGGAGTCGATGCAGTTGGCCAGGGCATGGATGTGTCCGTCCATTGGCAGGTCGGGCGGTATCACGCGGATCGGGCCGCTGATGGGGTTGAACTGATTATCGAACAGGCCGTAGGCGTCAACGCCCTTCATGTCGAAGGTCATGCTGGTGGTCAGGGCTTCCACCAGCTCTTCGCCGTCAAACCGCTGGAACAGGTGCTGGCGCTGCATCAGGGAGTGGCGTGAGAGGTCGCCCAGGTAACCGGACACCTCGTAGTACAGCACGCCCATGAGGATGCAGCTCCAGGCCACGAACAACGAACTGTAGAGCGCCAGCAGCCGGCTGCTGGAAGAGCGCCAGCCTTTAGAGGGGTTCAGCAATGACATACCCGGAACCTCGTACCGTGCGGATCAGCGGCGTGAGGCCCGGCGGGTCGATTTTTTTGCGCAGGCGACCGATGTGCACGTCGATCAGGTTGGTGCCCGGGTCGAAGTGATAACCCCAGACTTCCTCGAAGATCATCATCCGCGAGAGGATTTGCCCGGTGTTGCGCATCAGGAATTCCAGCAGTTTGTATTCGGTCGGCAACAGGCTCAGGGGCTGTTCGGCACGGCTGGCTTCACGGCTGATCAGGTTCAGTTCCAGATCCGCCACGCGCAAGGCAGTTTCGAACTCCTTGACCGTGCTTTTGCGCCGCAGCAGCACTTCGACGCGGGCGGCCATTTCGTCGGAGGCGAACGGTTTGGTCAGGTAGTCATCACCACCGGCCCGCAGGCCACGTACCCGTTCATCCACATCGGAGAGGGCGCTGATCATCAGGATCGGCGTGGATACGCCGATGGTGCGCAGGGTGGTGACGATGGCCAGGCCATCCAGTTCCGGGAGCATGCGGTCGAGGGTGATCAGGTCGTAATCACCGCTGACGGCACGGACCAGGCCTTCGCGGCCATTGTCTACCCAGTCTACGTCCAGTCCATGGCTACTCAGCTCGGCAACGATCTCGCGGGCCGTTACGGCGTCGTCCTCGATGGTCAAAATGCGGGTCATAAGGATTACCTGGTGAGCGATTCACACTGAAGTGCGGGCATTTTGCCAAGAAATGATAGCCCGCTTCCTAAATAAAAATTTATGTAGGCACAAACGACACAATTCACCATAACCCGCTGAATCTGAACGAACGCTGTGTGTGTAGGATTTTTTGCATGCCATGGGGGGCGTACGGGTTATTTCCTACGAGGAATGCAATACGCCCGCCGCTCCGGGCCATTTCTTGCAAGTTGCATGGTTCAAATTAGTTCAACTTAATTAAGTTGTTGAAATATATGAAGTTTTAATTTTCGAGCTTCTGGCACGTCGCCTGCACTGTCCCTTTTGAGACTTGTAACACTATTTTTCATGCCTGGAGCAAAACAACAATGATTACATCCTCATCCACGCTGCAAGAGTCGAGCACGCTCTCCGGGGTTTCCTGGGGCGCGATCTTTGCCGGGGCCGCTGCCGCGGCTGCGCTGTCCTTGATTCTGGTACTGCTGGGCTTCGGCCTGGGCTTTTCGGCGGTGTCGCCGTGGGCCGACAGTGGCATCAGCGCCAAAGGGCTTGGCATTTCTACCATTGTCTGGCTGGCGGTTACGCAAATCATCGCGTCGGGGATGGGCGGTTACATCGCCGGTCGCCTGCGGGTGAAATGGGCCAATATGCACGGCGATGAGGTGTACTTTCGCGACACCGCCCATGGCTTCCTGGCCTGGGCCGTGGCGACACTGGTGACGGCGGTGCTGATCGTCGGTTCGGTCAGCAGTGTGGTCAGCGGTGGTGTGAAGGCCGGTGCCAGTGTGGCCTCGGGTGCCGTCAGTGGCATGAGCCAGGTGGCTGGCGCTGCCTCCAAGGGCGAAGACTTTGGCTACTACGTCGACAGCCTGTTCCGTGATGATCGCCCGGCCGCCGTCAGTGATGACGCGGTGCATGGTGTGGTCGCTCGCATCTTCGCTCGTACCGTGAGCAACAATGGTCAGCTGGCACCTGAAGACCGTGCGTACCTTGCACAGTTGATCAGCCAGCGGACCAACCTCAGCCAGGCCGATGCCGAGGCGCGTGTTGACCAGGTCTATGGCCAGGCTCAAAAAGCCCTGGATGACGCCAAGTTGAAAGCCAAGCAGGCTGCCGACACGGCTGCAAAAGTGGCTGCCTACACGTCGCTGTGGACCTTCGTGGCGCTGTTGATCGGTGCGTTTTTTGCCAGCCTCGCTGCAACCTTTGGTGGTCGTCGCCGGGATGCCGTGGTGTATCTGGAAACCACTCCCCACACCACTTCCGTTCGTTAATTCAAGGAGAACGTCATGCGCTCATTACTGCTGTTTTTCCTCGGTGTGCCTATCCCGGTCATTATCCTGATCGCGATCTTCATGCACTGATCCTGAGGCTTGCTCGGTCCTCATGTGGGAGCGGGCTTGCTGGCGAAAAAAGCGGTGTATCAGTCACATATGAACTGGCTGATACACCGCTTTCGCGAGCAAGCCCGCTCCCACATTTTGTTTTGTGTCGTTGCTGCATTCCGGGCGAAGGCGAAATCTCCGGATTTTGTTAATTGTTGCTTAACCGCCTTTTGGCTAAGCTCCCGTCCCATGAGTCGCTATCTGCGTTTTTTCCTGGTCCTGCTGTTGAGTCTTGCGCTTCCCCTGACCGGGATGGCGGGTGTGCCGTCGAGCACCGAGCCGTGCCCGATGCAGATGTCCGACATGCAGATGATGAGCGACATGGCCCCTGACTGTTGCCAGGACGGCGCAGCCGCCGATCACAGCAAAAGCTGCAAGCCCGGCCAGGAGTGCAAGACCGGCGGCATGCTGCAATTGTCGATGCCGGTGCTCAAGGCCCCGGTGACTGCTTCCAATGCGCTGGTCGTCAGCGTCTCTTCTGATTTCATCCCCGACCGCACGCCGTCCGGCGTCTGGCGCCCGCCCCGTAGCTGAATCCTGTTGCACCTGAAGACTCGTCCCTGAACCGGGACGGCCTTGCTGTGGGCCGCGTAAAGCGGTGCGCAGCGCAACAGAACAGGACACTTCAAGATGAATTTCCTATGCGTGCGTGCCTTGGTGATGGGCGTGCTGGCGTGGCCGACGCTGGCGTCTGCGCTGACCCTGGATGAGGCCTTGCGCCTGGCGCAAAACAACGCGCCGTCGCTGACGGCTGAATCCTCCAAATTGCAGGCCGCGACCCAGGCGGCGATTCCGGCCGGCGAACTGCCGGACCCGAAACTGGTAGTAGGCCTGCAAAATTTCCCCGTTGGCGGGCCCAATCGCGGCACGTTGTATGGCGATGACATGACCGAGCAAATGATCGGCATCCAGCAACAAGTGCCCAGCCGCGACAAGCGCAAGGCACGGGTTGAGTTGGCGTCGGCCAGCGTGGACACGGCTGCCGCCGAAGGCCGGATCGAGCGCTTGAATGTGCGTCAGGCCACCGCCCAGGCGTGGATTCGCGCCTATGCGGTGGAGCGTAAAGAGGCGCTGTTCAAGGACTTCTATCAGCAGAATCGCCTGCTGCAAGACACCGTGCGTGCGCAACTGGCCGGCGGTCGCGGGCAGCCTTCCGACGTCGTGATCCCGAAGCAGGAAGCGGCTGACCTGGCCGAGCGCGAGGATGAGCTGATCCAGCAACGCGCCCAGGCCCGGGCGGCCCTCAAGCGCTGGATCGGCCCGGCCGCCAGTGAAGCCCCCAGCGGGCAATTGCCGAACTGGAAAATCGACACCACCGGCTTCACCCACAACCTGCACCAGCACCCGGTTCTGCAAGCCTTTGCACCGCGCACCCGCGAGGCCGAAGCCCGGCTGAACGAGGCCAGGGCGCAAAAGACCTCGGACTGGAGTTGGGAAGTGGACTACCAGCACCGAGGCCGTGAGTACGGGGACATGGTCAGCCTGCAATTCACCTTCGATTTGCCGATCTTCCCCGGTCGCCGACAAAACCCCGGTATCGCCGCCAAGCAGGCCGAACTCGACCAACTGGACGCCGAACGCGAAGCCAAGACCCGTGAACATACCCAGGAACTCGAAGACGACCTGGCCAACTACCAGCGGCTGGACCGCGCCGTGCAGCGCAGCCAGGACAGCCTGGTGCCGCTGGCCGAGGAGAAATTGTCGCTGAGCCTGGCGGGGTATCGCGCGGGCAAGGGCGACCTGATGAGCGTGGTCAGCGCCCGCCGCGAGTGGGTCGAGGCGCGCTTCAAACAGATTGATGCCATTGAACAGCGCGCCCTGACCGGCGCCCAGCTGTATTTTGCTTACGGGGAACCCGCCAATGAATAACCGAATCGTGAATATGGCCCTGTTGGGCGGCGTCCTGCTGCTGGGTCTGGGTGGCGGCTATTGGCTGGCGCAGACACGCGAGGCACAGCCGGCCATGGTCGGGACGATGCGGGCGCCGGACGAGAAAAAGGCGCTGTACTGGTACGACCCGATGTACCCGCAGCAAAAATTCGACAAGCCGGGCAAGTCGCCCTTCATGGACATGCAACTGGTGCCGCGCTACGCCGGTGGCGCCGAGGAGAGTGCGGCGATTCATATCGATTCGAGCCTGACCCAGAACATCGGCGTGCGCCTGGCGAGCGTCAGCCGTGGGGTGCTGGCGTCAAGTCTTGAGCTGTCGGGAATCCTCGCCTTCAACGACCGCGATGTGGCGGTGGTGCAGGCGCGCGCTGCCGGATTTGTCGAGCGGGTTTACGCCCGTGCGCCGGGGGATGTGCTCAAGGCTCAGGCGCCTCTGGCGGACATTCTGGTGCCCGAATGGGCCGCCGCTCAGGAAGAGTTCCTTGCTCTGCGACACAGCGATCCAGGTTTGTTGGCTGCCGCCCGCCAGCGTCTGCGCTTGAGCGGCATGCCCGCCGGGCTGATCACGCAGATGGAGCGCAGCGGCCGGGCGCAATCGGTGATGACCATCACCACCCCGCTGGGCGGCGCGTTGCAGACCCTCGACGTACGCGAAGGCATGACCGTCGCGGCGGGTCAAACCCTGGCGCGGGTCAATGGCCTGGGCACCGTGTGGCTGCAGGTCGCCGTGCCTGAAGCCCAGGGCGCCGCGCTGGCCGTTGGGCAAACGGTCGAGAGCCGTTTTGTCGGGTTGCCGGGACAAGTCGTCAAAGGCACCGTCGCCGCGATTCTGCCGGCAACTGCCATGGACAGCCGCACCGTGCAGGTTCGGGTCGAACTGCCCAACCCTGACGGTATGTTGCGCCCCGGTATGACCGCCCAGGTGCGCCTGGCCCAATCCAGCGGCCAATCGGTGCTGTTGCTGCCGAGCGAGGCGTTGATTCGCACCGGCAAACGCGTGCTGGTGATGGTGGCCGAGGAGGGCGGGCGATATCGCCCGGTAGAAGTTCAGGTGGGTGCAGAAAACCAGGACAACACCGTCATCCTCGCCGGCCTGCAGGAAGGCCAGCAGGTGGTGGCCTCCGGTCAATTTCTGCTGGACTCCGAAGCAAGTTTGAAGGGAATTACCACTCAATCGTCCGGCGGTTTTTCAGATGAGGGGGCCATGGACGGCATGAGCATGCAACCGGGAGCCCGGCCATGATCGCCCTGTTGATTCGCTGGTCGGTGGCCAACCGCTTTTTGGTGTTGTTGGCGACTTTATTCGTGACGGCCTGGGGTTTGTGGTCGATCCAGAACACCCCGGTGGACGCCTTGCCGGACCTGTCGGATGTGCAGGTGATCATCCGCACGCCGTACCCGGGCCAGGCCCCGCAGATTGTCGAGAACCAGGTCACTTACCCGATGACCACCACCATGCTCTCGGTGCCGGGGGCGAAGACCGTGCGTGGCTTTTCGTTCTTCGGCGACAGCTATGTTTACGTGCTGTTCGACGAAGGCACCGACCTGTATTGGGCGCGCTCGCGGGTGCTGGAATACCTGAGCCAGTTGCAGGCGCGTTTGCCGGCATCGGCCAAGCCGGCGCTGGGCCCGGATGCCACCGGTGTCGGCTGGATCTACCAGTACGCGCTGGTGGACCGCACCGGAAAACACGACTTGGCGCAACTGCGCTCGTTGCAGGACTGGTTCCTCAAGTTCGAGCTCAAGACCCTGCCCAATGTCGCCGAAGTGGCGACCATCGGCGGCCAGGTCAAGCAGTACCAGGTGCAGATCGACCCGCTGGCCCTGGCCAGTCGCGGCATCACCCAGGCCCAGGTGGTGGAAGCCATCGGCAAGGCCAACCAGGAAACCGGCGGTTCGGTGCTGAACATGGGTGAGTCGGAATACATGGTGCGTGCGTCCGGCTACCTGAAAACCCTGGAGGACTTTCGCGGCATTCCCCTGCGGCTCGACACCCACAACGTGCCGGTGACCCTTGGGGATGTGGCGACGATCCAGCTGGGCCCGGACATGCGCCGGGGCATCAGTGAACTGGATGGCGAAGGCGAGGCGGTGGGCGGCGTGGTGATCCTGCGCAGCGGCAAGAACGCCCGCGAGGCCATCGCGGCGGTCAAGACCAAGCTGGAGCAACTGCAAACCAGCCTGCCGCCCGGGGTGGAAATCGTCACCACCTACGATCGCAGCAAACTCATCGATCGCGCCGTGGACAACCTCAGCCACAAGCTGCTCGAAGAGTTCCTGGTGGTGGCGCTGGTGTGCGGGATCTTCCTGTGGCACCTGCGCTCCTCGCTGGTGGCGATCATCTCGTTGCCGGTGGGGGTGTTGATTGCCTTTATCGTCATGCGCTTCCAGGGCATCAACGCGAACATCATGTCCCTGGGCGGGATTGCGATTGCCATCGGCGCGATGGTCGATGGCGCGGTGGTGATGATCGAGAATGCCCACAAGAAAATCGAAGCCTGGCACCACGCGCATCCGAACCAGGAATTGAAGGGGGAGGCGCATTGGAAGGTCATCACCGATGCGGCAGTGGAGGTGGGGCCGGCGTTGTTTTTCTGCCTGCTGATCATCACCTTGTCGTTTATCCCGGTGTTCACCCTGCAAGCCCAGGAAGGCCGCTTGTTCGGGCCGCTGGCCTACACCAAGACCTATGCCATGGCCGCTGCGGCGGGGTTGTCGGTGACCCTGATCCCGGTGCTGATGGGCTACTGGATTCGCGGGCGTATTCCCGATGAGCAACGCAACCCGCTGAATCGCGGCCTGATCAAACTCTACCAACCGGCCCTCGACGCGGTGCTGCGCTGGCCGCGCATGACCTTGCTGGTCGCGCTGCTGATGGTCGCCAGTGCGCTATGGCCAGTGTCGCACCTGGGCGGTGAATTCCTGCCGCCGCTGGATGAGGGTGACCTGTTGTATATGCCGTCGGCGTTGCCTGGTTTGTCGACGCAAACTGCCGGCGCATTGCTGCAACGTACCGACCGCTTGATCAAGAGCGTGCCGGAAGTCGCCCACGTGTTCGGCAAGGCCGGCCGCGCCGAAACCGCCACCGACCCGGCGCCGCTGGAAATGTTCGAAACCACCATCGAGTTCAAGCCGCGAGACCAATGGCGGCCGGGCATGACCCCGGAAAAACTGGTGAAGGAACTCGACCGGGTGGTGCAGGTGCCGGGGCTGACCAACATCTGGATTCCGCCGATCCGCAACCGCATCGACATGCTCGCCACCGGGGTCAAAAGCCCGATCGGCGTGAAGGTCGCGGGTTCCAGCCTGATGGACATCGACGCCGTGACCCAGGCCGTGGAAAAGGTCGCCAAGACGGTGCCCGGCGTCAGCTCGGCGCTGGCGGAACGCCTGACGGGCGGGCGCTACATCGACGTGGATATCGACCGCCCGGCCGCCGCGCGTTATGGCCTGAACATCACCGATGTGCAGTCCATTGTCTCCGGGGCGATTGGCGGGGAAAACATCGGCGAGACCGTCGAAGGCTTGGCGCGGTTTCCCATCAACCTGCGCTACCCGAAAGAATGGCGCGACTCGGTGAGCGCGATGAGCAACCTGCCGATCTATACGCCGTCAGGCAGCCAGATCACCCTGGGCACCGTGGCCAGGATCAAGGTCAGCGAAGGCCCGCCGATGCTCAAGAGCGAAAACGCTCGGCCTTCCGGCTGGGTGTACATTGACGTGCGTGATCGCGACCTGGCGTCGGTGGTGAAGGACTTGCGCGAGGCGATCAACCAGAACGTGCAACTGCAACCGGGCATGAGCCTCAGCTACTCGGGGCAGTTCGAGTTCCTGGAGCGGGCCAATGAACGCCTGAAACTGGTGGTGCCGGCGACTTTGCTGATCATCTTCGTGCTGCTGTACCTGACGTTCCGGCGGGTGGATGAGGCGCTGCTGATCCTCGCCACGTTGCCGTTCGCGCTGACGGGTGGGGTGTGGTTGCTGTACTGGCTGGGCTTCAACCTGTCGGTGGCGACGGGTGTTGGATTTATCGCGTTGGCGGGGGTGTCGGCGGAGTTCGGCGTGATCATGCTGCTGTATTTGAAAAACGCCTGGGCCGAACGCCAGGGAGGAGGGGACCAGGCCCTGCTGGAAGCCATCACCGAAGGTGCCGTATTACGCGTGCGGCCCAAGGCGATGACCGTGGCCGTAATCATCGCCGGCTTGCTGCCGATCCTTTTAGGCGGCGGCACCGGCAGCGAAGTCATGAGCCGGATTGCCGCGCCCATGATTGGCGGCATGCTCACAGCGCCCTTGCTCTCCCTGTTCGTCATCCCGGCGGCATATAGGCTAATGCGCAAATCCAAAAGCTAACGACAATCAAATGTGGGAGCGGGCTTGCTCGCGAAAGCGGTGTGTCAGTCGCCAGATGCCGTGGCTGACCCACCGCGTTCGCGAGCAAGCCCGCTCCCACATTTAGACCTCATTC
>NZ_JACARS010000196.1:0-28203 GCF_013386485.1 Pseudomonas sp. P7758
GTCAATACATGTGTGACTGATCCACCGCTTTCGCGAGCAAGCCCGCTCCCACATTGGATTTGTGTTGTTCTGTAGATTCCATAAAAAACGCCCGACCTTCGCAGGCCGGGCGTTTTTATGTGTCCCGTAAAAATCAGGACTGACTGGTAGGCGTCGGGGTTGCCGGCGTTGCAGTCGGGGTAGCAGCAGGCGTCGGTGGCGTGACCGAGTTGGTCGCCGGCGCTGCAGTTGCAGGCTTGGCCGCTACCGCTGGCTTCGGCGCTGCTGGCTTTTTGGCTACGGCAGGCTTCTTCGCCGCAGCCGGTTTTGCAGCTGGCTTGGCCGCTGCAGGTTTTGCAGCCGCAGGCTTGGCGGCGGGTTTGGCAGCAACCGGCTTGGCTGCAGGTGTCGCGCAGCGGCTGGCTTGGCAGCAGCAGGTTTGGCGGCAGCGGTTTTCGCCGCTGGCTTGGCTGCTGCTTTTGCTGCCGGCTTGGCTGCAGGTTTCGCCGCAGGTTTTGCAGCTGCTTTAGCGGCCACTGGTTTAGCGGCAGGCTTGGCGGCCGGTTTAGCCGCTGCGGTTTTCGCCGCAGGCTTGGCAGCCGGTTTTGCAGCAGCTTTGGCCGGCGCCTTGGCGGCTGGCTTGGCTGCCGGTTTGGCGGCGGCCTTGACCAGCGGTTTAGCGGCGGTTTTAGCAGCAGGCTTGGCCGCTGCAGTTTTCGCCGCAGGCTTGGCAGCCGGTTTAGCCGCTGCAGTTTTAGCCGCAACTGGCGCAGCTTTGAGGCCGGTGAGTTTTTCGATTTGCCTGGTCAAGGTATCGACCTTGCTGTGCAGCGCTTTCACTTCAGTACGGCTAGGTACGCCCAGTCGCGAAATGGCACTGTTCAGGCGCTTGTCAAAAGCCCCTTCCAGTTCGCCCCACTTGTCGCTGATACGTGATTTGGCAGAACCGGCGGAAGCCTTTGCCGCATCGACTTGTTTACCCACTGTGCTCTTGGTCAACTTCTCGGCCTTCTCGCCGTCTTTAACCAAAGTCTCGAAGTATTTACCGCCGTCACTGCTCACCTTCGAGTACACGCCTAAACCGGCCAGCCAGATCTTGCGGGAGTATTTTTCAACTTCCCCGATCCACGAGCTGCCTTCTTTATCAGTAGTCTTTTTACCAGCCATCCCGTTGTCTCCTTAGTGTTTACGCGCGACACGTTCGAGCAATGCCGTCAGCTCATCGAGCTTAGCAGAGAGTGTCTCCACGTCATGTTTAGACGGAATGCCGATCCGATTCAAGGCACTTCCAACACGACTATCAAAAGCGCTTTCAACTTTATCCAGTTGCACTTCGACTCGACCTTTGATGCCGAAGACTTCGCTCTTGACTTGATCAATCTGACTGTTGGCTGCATCAAGTTGTTCAATCACAACTTTTTTGCCTTTACTTTCAACATGTTGACCAGTCTTAACCAGCTCTTTGAAGTACTCGGCGCCCTCGCTTCCGACCTTGGCGTAAGCCCCCAAACCGGCCAGCCAGATCTTGCGGGCATAGGATTTAACGTCAGTCAGGGCGTTAGTTCCGGTAGCAATTTTTTTCTTCAAAATAACTTTGGCCATGGTGCACCTCACGCATAAAGGGGGGAGGAACTGCCCACAGAAGTTGGGGGCTTGGGCACAAAGTAGGCAGAAAAATTAGAATCGGCACCCTAAGAAGGTCACAAATCAGGCCAGGGCTTTATCCAGTGCCTTCTCGATTTCGGACTTGATGGTGCCACTCATGGCCGACATCAACAGACCCAGCTCGACTTCAATCCGCAGGGAATCTTCCGCCACTTTCACGGTGCCTTTAACGCCCGAACGTTTGAGGTTCAGTGTGTCGCCGGCCCAGGAAGACTCCAGGCCATATTGCTCCTTGAGTTTGCTCGCCAACTTGTCGGCTTTTTCTCGGGCAGCGTCTTTGCCCAGTGTGTGGGCACGTTCAACCTGTATACGGGCCATTTGAATGACTCCTCGTTATAGAGACTTGTCGACCCGCCATGCGGCAAAAGGTCTCGGTGACCACCTATCTTACCTTCAGCCTTGCCAAGACAAAGCATGCCTTGGGGATTAGAATGCCCCCATTCTCTTTTGGTGACAGCGATATGACTGATCAGCGCAAAGGCAGCGATGCCGAACCCACCACTCACTTCGGCTTCAAGAACGTCCCGGAAAGCCAGAAAGCGGAAAAAGTCGCCGAGGTGTTCCACTCGGTCGCCGCCAAGTACGACTTGATGAACGACGTGCTCTCCGGCGGCATGCACCGTCTGTGGAAGCGCTTCACCATTGAGTTGTCGGGTGTACGCACCGGCAACCGTGTGCTGGATATCGCCGGTGGTACGGGCGACCTGGCCGCCAAGTTCTCCAAGCTGGTGGGCCCCACCGGCCAAGTGGTACTGGCCGACATCAACGGCTCGATGCTCAAGGTCGGTCGTGATCGCCTGCTGGACAAAGGTGTGGCGGGCAATATCGAGTTCGTCCAGGCCGACGCTGAAAAGCTGCCGTTCCCGGACAACCACTTCGACTGCGTGACCATCGCCTTCGGCCTGCGTAACGTGACCCACAAGGAAGACGCGCTGCGCTCGATGCTGCGCGTACTCAAGCCCGGCGGTCGCCTGCTGGTGCTGGAGTTCTCCAAGCCGACCAACGCACTGATGTCCAAGGTCTACGACACCTACTCGTTCGCCTTCATGCCGTTGATGGGCAAGCTGATCACCAATGACGCCGAAAGCTACCGCTACCTGGCCGAATCGATCCGCATGCACCCGAACCAGGAAACCCTGAAGTCGATGATGGTAGAGGCCGGTTTCGACCGCGTGACCTACCACAACATGACCTCGGGCATCGTCGCCCTGCACCGCGGCATCAAGCCCTGATGCTGTTCGCAGGCCTTCTCGCCAGCGTCGAACACGGCCTCAACCGTGTACTGCGCCTGGACAGCACCGCCCTGGCACGGCTGGCGCACCTGAACGGCAGGATCATCGCCGTCGACTGCACCAGCCCCGCCTTGCAGCTGTTTATCCTGCCCAGCGATGAAGGCCTGTTGCTGGCGTCCCACTGGGCCGCCGACGCCGACTGCACCCTGCGTGCTTCCGGCTCAAGCCTGCTGCGCCTGGCCCTGAGCCGGGACAAGACGGCGATCCTCCACGGCCCGGACGTGGAACTTGAAGGCGACAGCGCGGTGCTGATGGACCTGGCCGCCGTGCTGCAAGACCTGGAACTGGACTGGGAATACGAGCTGTCACGTTGGCTCGGCCCGGTGGCCACCCAACTGATCAGCGGTCATCTGCGCAGCCGCACGCGCTGGTACCAGCAGGGTTTCGCCAGCCTGAACCAGAACCTCGCCGAATACCTGAGCGAAGAATCGCGCACCCTGGTCGGACAACGGGAAGCGGAAGCGCGCTTTCGCGAACTCGACCAGGCCAAACTCGACCTGGAACGACTTGAGGCGCGCTTCGAGCGCCTGAGCCGCTCCCTTGATTCAAGCGATAACGCATGAAGCTGCTCGCCGTCCGCCGTTTGTTTCGTATCCAGCGCGTCGTAATCCGCTACCGCCTCGATGACCTGCTGTTCGCCCTGCCGCTGCCGTGGTTTCTGCTGGCGGTGCGCTATGTGCTGCCGTGGCGCTGGTTCCCGCGCAAGACCCTCGAGCTGAGCCGTGGCGCGCGCCTGCGCCTGGCGTTGCAGGACCTGGGGCCGATCTTCATCAAGTTCGGGCAGATCCTCTCCACCCGCCGCGACCTGTTGCCCGAAGATATCGCCGACGAGCTGATGCTGTTGCAGGACCGCGTGCCACCGTTCGACTCGCAACTGGCAGTCACGCTGATTGAAGAACAGCTGGGCAAGAAGATCAGCGAAGTCTTCAGCCGCTTCGACATCGCGCCGCTGGCCTCGGCCTCGGTGGCCCAGGTGCATGCCGCGCAACTGAAAAGCGGCGAAGAAGTGGTGGTGAAGGTGATCCGCCCGGGCCTCAAGCCGATCATCGGCCAGGACCTGGCGTGGCTGTTCATCCTCGCCCGCGCCGCCGAGCGCTTCTCTGCCGATGCGCGCCTGCTGCACCCGGTGGACGTGGTGCTGGACTACGAAAAAACCATCTACGACGAACTCGACCTGCTGCGCGAAGCGGCCAACGCCAGCCAGCTCAAGCGCAACTTCGAAGGCTCGCAGCTGCTGTACGTGCCGCAAGTCTATTGGGACTGGTGCCGCCCGAAAGTGCTGGTGATGGAGCGCATCTACGGCGTGCAGGTCACCGACCTCGCGACCCTGGCCGACCAGCGCACCGACATGAAGATGCTTGCCGAGCGCGGCGTGGAAATTTTCTTCACCCAGGTATTCCGCGACAGCTTCTTCCATGCCGACATGCACCCCGGCAACATCTTCGTCAGCACCGTGAACCCGTGGAGCCCGCAGTACATTGCGATCGACTGCGGCATCGTCGGCAGCCTGACCCCGGAAGACCAGGATTACCTGGCGCGCAACCTGTTCGCTTTCTTCAAGCGTGATTACCGCCGCGTGGCGCAGTTGCACATCGATTCGGGCTGGGTGCCGGCCGAAACCAAGCTCAACGAATTCGAAGCGGCGATCCGCACTGTGTGCGAGCCGATCTTTGAAAAACCGTTAAAGGATATTTCCTTCGGTCAGGTGCTGATGCGTCTGTTCCAGACGGCGCGGCGCTTCAATATGGAAGTGCAGCCGCAGTTGGTACTGTTGCAAAAGACCCTGCTGAACATCGAAGGCCTGGGCCGCCAGCTGTACCCGGACCTCGACCTGTGGAACACCGCCCAGCCGTTCCTCGAGCGCTGGATGCGGGACCGTATCAGCCCGAAAACCCTGCTGGGCAACCTGCAAAGCCAGGTCGAGCAACTGCCGCACCTGGCCAACATGACCCGCGACCTGCTGGAGCGCATGTCCCAGCCCCACGCCAAGGACCCCGCACCGCCGTGGCACAAGCGCAAGGACGACTGGTTCCTGCGCCTGCTGGGCGCCGCGCACCTGGTGGGCGGTACGATACTGGCCGCCGGCGGGCCGCTGAATGAACTGGGCCACTGGCCGGCCGGCATCATGGTCGCGGTGGGCGTGTATCTGATCGTGCGTCGATAGCCAATCCGGTTATACACTGTCGCAAATTGCCGGAGCCGAAAATGAAAGACTGGCTGGACGAGATCAAGTGGGACAGTGACGGCCTGGTGCCGGCCATTGCCCAGGACTACAAGACCGGGCGCGTGCTGATGATGGCCTGGATGAACCGCGAGGCCCTGAGCCTGACCGCCGCCGAGAACCGCGCCATCTACTGGTCACGTTCCCGTGGCAAACTGTGGCGCAAGGGCGAAGAGTCCGGGCACGTGCAAACCCTGCATGAGATGCGCATCGACTGCGATGCCGATGTGGTGATCCTCAAGGTCGAGCAGATCGGCGATATCGCCTGTCACACCGGCCGTCACAGCTGCTTCTACCGCGTGTTCCAGAACGGCGAGTGGAAGACCGTCGAGCCCGTGCTCAAAGACCCGCACGCTATCTATTCGGCAGGACACTGAACATGAGCGATACCCTCAACCGTGTGGCCCAGGTGCTGGAAGACCGCAAAGGCGCGGACGCCGACAGCTCCTACGTCGCCAGCCTGTACCACAAGGGTCTGAACAAGATCCTGGAAAAACTCGGCGAAGAATCCGTCGAGACGATTATTGCGGCCAAGGACGCGCAAATCAGCGGCGACTGCAGCGACGTGATCTACGAAACTGCCGACTTGTGGTTCCACAGTCTGGTCATGCTCGCCCAACTGGGGCAGCATCCACAGGCAGTGCTTGATGAACTGGACCGTCGCTTCGGCTTGTCCGGGCATGCCGAAAAGGCCTCGCGCCCGTCCGCCTGACCAACTTTTACAGAGGAATTGCAGCATGGGCATTTTTGACTGGAAACACTGGATCGTCATTCTTGTGGTCGTTGTGCTGGTGTTCGGCACCAAGAAACTGAAAAACCTCGGCACCGACGTCGGTGAATCGATCAAGGGCTTTCGCAAGGCCATGAACGACGACGAAAAGCCTGCCGACCCGGCCGTCAATCCGGTGCCACCGGCGCAGCCTGTACACCCGCAGGCCACTCAGCCGATCACTGAACGTCGCACCTTCGACGTGCAGGCCGAGCACGTCAAAGAGCAGAACCAAAAAGACTCGTGAGTACTGAATAATGTTTGGTATCAGCTTCTCTGAACTGCTGCTCGTCGGCCTCGTGGCCCTGCTGGTACTGGGGCCGGAACGCCTGCCCGGTGCCGCGCGCACGGCCGGCCTGTGGATCGGGCGCCTGAAACGCAGTTTCAACGCCATCAAACAGGAAGTTGAACGGGAAATCGGCGCCGACGAGATTCGCCGGCAACTGCACAACGAACACATTCTGTCGTTGGAGCAGGAGGCACGGAAGATTCTCTCGCCGGTGCAGGAAACGCCCAAGCCGGTCGAGCCTGTGGCCGAGCATTCGATTGCTCCGCCCGCCGCACCCGCGCCTGCACCGGTCGCTGAACCCGTGCACGCCGTCGAGCCTGCGCCCACTGCGCCCGTGACCCCGACCGAACCCGCGCCGACACCTGCCGTGTCGCCCGCGCCCCACGACCCTACATTGCCGCCGCGAGCCCCATGAGCGCTGATAAACCGGAAACCGACCAGCACATGCCACTGGTCTCGCACCTCACCGAGTTGCGCACCCGCCTGCTGCGCTGTGTCGCGGCGATCTTCATCATCTTTGCCGGGCTGTTTGCCTTCACCCAGCAGATCTACACCTTCGTCTCCACGCCGCTGCGCAATTACCTGCCGGCCGGCGCGACGATGATCGCCACCGACGTGTCATCGCCGTTCCTCACGCCGTTGAAGCTGACGATGATGGTCTCGCTGTTCCTGGCGATCCCGGTGATCCTGCATCAGATCTGGGGCTTTATCGCGCCGGGCCTGTACAAGCATGAAAAACGCATCGCCGTGCCGCTGCTGGTGTCGAGCATCCTGCTGTTCTATACCGGGATGGCTTTTGCCTACTCCCTGGTGTTCCCGCTGATCTTCAAGTTCTTCGCCGCCGCTACGCCGGCCGGCGTGGAAATGATGACCGACATCACCAGCTACCTCGACTTCGTGATGACGCTGTTCTTCGCCTTCGGCGTGGCCTTCGAAATCCCGGTGGCCGTGGTGCTGCTGGTATGGATCGGCGTGGTCGACGTCAAATACCTGAAGAAGATCCGCCCCTACGTGATCATCGGCTGCTTCGTGGTCGGCATGATCCTGACCCCGCCGGACATCTTCTCCCAGACCCTGCTGGCCGTACCCATGTGGATGCTGTTCGAGATTGGCATCCTGTTTGGCAGCCTGGTGAGCAAGCGTGGCGATCACCCCGATGACCAACCCGCCGACGACGACCAGCCGCCAGCGACCCAGCCGTGAACCTGCTGCTGCTTGAGGAGGCCGACTTTATCGCGGCCGACCGGGTGGTGCTGCGTGATCGGCGCCTGGTGCATATGCAGGAAGTCCACCGTGCCGCCGTAGGCGACAGCCTGCGGGTCGGACGCATCGGCGGTTTGATGGGCAACGCGCAGTTGCTGCGCCTGGAAGCCCGTGAAGCCGAGCTGGAAGTGACCTTCGACCAGCCGCCGCCGGCCAAACTGCCCCTGACCCTGCTGCTGGCCCTGCCCCGCCCGAAAATGCTCCGCCGGGTGCTGCAAACCGTGGCGTCCATGGGCGTGCCGCGGGTGGTGCTGGTGAACAGCTATCGCGTGGAAAAAAGCTTCTGGCAGACGCCGTTCCTGGAGCCGGAAGCGATTCGCGAGCAATTGATCCTCGGCCTGGAACAGGCCCGGGACACGGTGCTGCCCGAGATCGTGATCGAAAAGCGCTTCAAGCCATTCGTCGAAGACCGCCTGCCCGCCATGGCGCAAGGCACCCTCGGCCTGATTGGTCACCCTGGCGACTATCCGCCCTGCCCTCGCGGGCTGGATGAGCCGGTCACCCTGGCGATCGGGCCGGAGGGCGGCTGGATTCCCTACGAGGTGGACCTGCTGGCCAAGGCCGGATTGCAGCCGGTGCAACTCGGCGCGCGCATCCTGAGAGTCGAAACCGCCGTCACCGCGCTGCTCGCCCGCCTTTTCTAACACCGCCCTCTCCTGTAGGAGCGAGCTTGCTCGCGAAAAACTCAAGGACACCGCGCTCACTCAGAATGCCCGCGTTATCGTTGACGACCTTCGCGAGCAAGCTCGCTCCTACAGAAACATCCGAATCTGCCGATACGCTCTGAATAAGTCCAAGCCTTGTTCCAGGGGAGTTCGCAGCATGTATCGTTGGTTAGCCGAGAAACTGGGGAATGTCAGCGTCAACCGCAAGCTGAGCATAGGCTTCGGCCTGGTATTGGTCTTGACCCTATTGATCACCTTCACCGGCTGGACCGGCCTCAGCGGCGTGATCAGCCGTGGCGACAAGCTGGGCTACATCTCCAGCCTCAACGGGCTGACCAAGGACCTGCGCCTGGCGCGACTGGACTTCGAAATGCGCCGTGGCGAACAAGGCACCAGCGCGGTCAACGACCTGATCACCCAGCTGGACAGTGGCCTTAAAACCGCCGCAGACCTGATCGAGCAACCCGACGACAAGCTCGTGGTAGAGCAGCAACAGGATGCCTTGGGCCAATACAAAAAAGCCTTCGGCGCCATGGTGCAGGCCGGCCTCAAGCGTGAAGGCGCCCGCAGCAAACTGGGCGATACCGCCGACAACGCCGTCGCAAAAATCAACGAAGTGGAAAAATCCCTGCTGCAAGGCGACAGCGTCACCCTGTTCAACAGCGTGGTCGACCTGAGCAAACTGATCCAGCAAGCGCGCTTCCAGGTGCGCGGCTACACCTACAGCGGCAAGGTCGAGGCCGAACAGCCGGCCCTGGATGCCATCGACAACGCCCTGAAGAAAATCACCGACCTCAACGATCCGTTGCCCGAGCAATACCGGGCCAACCTGCAAGAGGCCAGCGCCTCGCTGCAGGCCTACCGCGCCGCCGTGAGCCAGTACCGCGACTCCCAGGTGGCCAGTGCCGCCGCGATGAAAATCATGGGCGAGCAAGGCGACATCCTGCTCGACCGCAGTAACAAACTCACCACTTCGCAAACCGTGGTGCGTGATACCGATGCCGCCCACGCCAAGAACCTGCTGTTACTGGCCACCGCCCTCGCGCTGGCGTTTGGTGTACTCGCCGCCTGGGCCATTACCCGGCAGATCGTGATTCCATTGAACCAGACCCTCAAAGTCGCCGAACGCGTGGCGTCCGGCGACCTGAGCCACAACCTGATCTCCCTGCGCCAGGATGAACTGGGGCAGCTGCAACGGTCGATGCAAAGCATGACCGTGGGCCTGCGGGAGCTGATTGGCGGTATCAGCGACGGCGTCACCCAGATCGCCAGTGCCGCCGAGCAGCTATCGGCCGTTACCGAGCAGACCAGCGCCGGGGTCAACAGCCAGAAGGTCGAGACCGACCAGGTGGCCACCGCCATGAACGAAATGGCCGCTACCGTGCAGGAGGTCGCACGTAACGCTGAAGAAGCCTCGGAAGCCGCCGTAGCCGCCGACCAGCAGGCCCGTGAAGGCGACAAGGTGGTCGGTGAGGCCATCGCCCAGATCGAGCGACTGGCCAGCGAGGTGGGCAACTCCACCGAAGCCATGGGCCATCTCAAGCGTGAGAGCGACAAGATCGGCAGTGTGCTGGACGTCATCAAGTCGGTGGCCCAGCAAACCAACCTGCTGGCCCTTAACGCAGCGATTGAAGCGGCGCGCGCCGGTGAGGCCGGACGCGGTTTTGCGGTGGTTGCCGATGAAGTGCGCAGCCTGGCCCAGCGGACGCAGAAGTCCACCGAGGAAATCGAAGAGTTGATCGTCGGCCTGCAAAGCGGCACCCAGCAGGTGGCAACCATCATGGACAACAGTCGCGGCCTGACTGACAGCAGCGTCGAGCTGACCCGTCGGGCCGGCAATGCCCTGGAGAACATCACCCGTACCGTCTCGGCGATCCAGGCGATGAACCAGCAGATCGCCACCGCCGCCGAGCAGCAAAGCGCCGTGGCCGAAGAGATCAACCGCAGCGTGCTCAACGTGCGGGACGTTTCCGAACAAACCTCGGCGGCCAGCGAAGAAACCGCGGCTTCCAGTGCCGAGCTGGCGCGCCTGGGGGTTTACCTGCAAAGCCTGGTAGGTCGCTTCAAGGTCTGACCCGCTTGCGGCGGCCATCAGGGCCGCCGCTCCGACAATATGTGAAATTTCCTACGCGTTTTTCAGGTCGTGGATCACACACCTGGCGCCGAATAAAAGTAGCGTTTCAACTCCCCTGACCATTGTTGGCCGGACGCTTGAGACGCTCCTTTTGATTCGTTGGAGGTTCACCATGTTTCGTCCACTGACCCGCCTGCTCGGAAACATCAGCATCAGCCTCAAACTTGCCCTGGGCTTTGGCCTGGTGCTCAGCCTCAGCCTGATCATCGCCTCTACCGGCTGGCAAGCCTTGAGCGCATCCCTCGAGCGCTCCCAAAAACTCACGCTGCTCTCGCAATTGGCAGTCGTCGGCGAAGAGTTGCGCGCTGATCGCATCGTCTATCGCACCCTTAACGACCCGGCCAGCCTGTCCAAAATAGAGCTGCACATGGACAAGATCGACCAGTTCCTGGTGGATCTTTCCCCGCGATTTACCGACCCGGTCAACCAACAACAGCTGCAGGAAAGCCGACGCTTCGTCACCAGTTTCAAGACCGCCTTAAGCGGCCTGGAGGGGCTGATCAAGCAACGTGAAAACGCCCGTGAACAGCTCAAGCGCAGCTCAGTCCAGAGCAGTGACAGCCTCTCTGAACTGTCGAGCAACCTGCCCAATCAAGACGATGAAAAGGCCCTCGATGCCGTGGAACAATTGCGCCAGGCCCTGGAACAAGCCGAAGACCGCGCCCAGAGCCCCGCCTGGGCCGCTGCGTCATTGGACGCCTATGCCAAGGACGTGAGTGATGCGCTACTGGCCCTGGATGGCGCCCAGGCGGCGGTAGGCGCGCTGCCGGTTGACGCCAGCGCCCTGAAAAAAGTCCTGCTCGACTTTCGGACTCACCTGACACGCCTCAAGGACGCCCAACTCAGCGCCGAAGCCACCCAGAACCAGCTTGAACAGTGGCTGGATCAATTGCTCACGGAAAGCGACCTGCTGAGCCAGGACCAGACCGCCAAGCGTGACAACGAAGCCAGCCTCGCCCGCACCCTGCTGCTCAACGTTACTGCAGCGGCGCTCTTGCTCGGCGTCGTGGCCGCCTGGTTGATCGCCGGCCAGATCGTCGCGCCGCTGCGCCAGGCCCTGTCCGTGGCCAACCGGATTGCCGAGGGTGACCTGAGCCACGACATCCAGGCCTCGCGCCAGGATGAACTGGGGCAGTTGCAGCGCAGCATCGGGCAAATGACCCTCAACCTGCGGGGCTTGATCAGCGGCATCGGCGACAGCGCCCAGCAGATCGCCAGCGCCGCCGAGCAACTCTCGGCGGTCACCGAGCAAACCCGCGACGGGGTCGACGGCCAGAAGCAGGAAACCGAACAGGTGGCCACCGCCATGAACGAGATGCTCGCCACCTCCCAGGAAGTTGCGCGCCATGCCGAGCAAGCGTCGCTGGCTGCTGCCGAGGCCGACCGGCAGGCGGGCCAGGGCGATCAGGTGGTGGCTGAGGCCATTACCCACATCGAGCACCTGGCTCAGGAGATGGCGCGTTCAAGCCAGGCCATGCAAGGCCTGCAACAGGAAAGCCGGAAGATCGGCAGCGTGCTGGAAGTGATCAAATCGGTGTCGGAGCAGACCAATTTGCTGGCCCTCAACGCCGCGATCGAGGCGGCCCGCGCAGGCGAAGCCGGCAGGGGGTTTGCCGTGGTCGCCGATGAAGTGCGCAGCCTGGCACAACGCACCCAGCAGTCGGCCGAGGAAATCGAGGAGTTGATCAGCGGCCTGCACCGGGGCACGCAGCAGGTCGCGGACATTATGGACAACAGTCGCAGCCTCACCGACAACAGCGTGCAACTGACCCGCCGCGCAGGAGAGGCGCTGGCTGGCATCACCCGTACCGTGTCAGTGATTCAGGAGATGAACCCGCAAATTGCCGCTGCCGCCGAGGAACAAACCGCGGTCGCCGAAGAGATCAACCGCAGCGTGTTGAAGGTCAAGGATGTATCGGAACAGACCTGGGCCGCGAGTCAGGACACTGCGGCGGCCAGTGTCGAACTGGCGCGCCTGGGGGCGGATTTGCAGGTGTGGGTGGGCAAGTTCAAGGTCTGAAAAAACCCAACCTGTGGCGAGGGAGCTTGCTCCCGCTGGAGTGCGCAGCGCTCCTATCTTTTTTGGGAGCCGCTACGCAGCCCAGCGGGAGCACGCTCCCTCGCCACAAGAAGCATTCCCACGCATTTATAGAACCTGGCGCAGGAAGGCTTGGGCGCGAGGGTCCTTCGGCGCATCGAAGAATTGCGCCGGGGCGGCGTCCTCCAACAGTTTGCCGTGATCGAAGAACAGCACGCGATCAGCCACTTCCCGGGCAAAGCCCATTTCATGGGTGACGCAGACCATGGTCATGCCTTCCAGGGCCAGGGTCTTCATCACGTCCAGCACTTCGCCGACCATTTCCGGGTCCAGGGCCGAGGTGGGCTCGTCAAACAGCATCACCTTGGGCTCCATCGCCAGCGCACGGGCAATCGCGACGCGCTGCTGCTGGCCACCGGAAAGCCGCGACGGAAACTCGTGGGCTTTCTGGGCAATGCCGACTTTCTCCAGGAGCGCCAGGGCCTTGGCCTCGCGCTCTTTCTTGCCGCGCTTGCGCACGACTTTTTGCGCCAGGCAGAGGTTTTCCAGCACGGTCATGTGGGGGAACAGGTTGAAGTGCTGGAACACCATGCCGACTTCACGGCGATAGGCGTTCACGTCGGTCTTCGGGTCTGCCAGTTGCAGGCCGTCGATGCTTACCGAGCCGGAATCGAATTCCTCCAGGCCGTTAAGGCAGCGCAGGAACGTCGACTTGCCGGAACCGGACGGGCCGATCACCACCAGCACTTCACCCCTGGCCACCTGCGTGGTCACGTTGTCCACCGCGCGCACGACGTGGCCACGGGTGTCGAAGACTTTTACCAGATCGCGGACTTCAATCACTTTGCGCGAGCCTCCGCTCAAGCCGGCTGGCGATTTTCGACAGCGGCAGGTTGATCAGCAGGTACAGGCCTGCGACGCAGAACAGGATTTCGAACGGCGAGAACGAGGTGGTGATGACCTCGCGGCCGCTTTTGAGCAGCTCGGTAATCGCGATCACCGACACCAGGGATGTGTCCTTGACCAGGCTGATAAATTGCCCAGCCAGGGGCGGCAGCACGCGCTTGAAGGCTTGCGGCAACACCACGTGGCGCATCGACTGACCGGCACTGAGCCCCAGGGAGCGGGCTGCCTCATTCTGCCCACGGGCAATCGACTGCACGCCTGCACGGATGATTTCCGCCACATACGCGCCGGTAAACAGTGACAGCGCGGCGATCCCGGCGAATTCCCGGGACAGGTTGAGCACCGTGCCGATAAAGAAATAGAAAATGAAGATCTGCACCAACAACGGCGTACCGCGTACCAGTTCGACGTAGATCGTCGACAGATCGCGTAAAGTCGGGTTGTTCGACAGGCGACACAATCCGGTCGCTAGGCCGATCAACAGTCCCAGCACCCCGGACACCACCGATAGCCACAACGTAGTCCACAAGCCCCACAGCAGAGGGCCCGCAGCCCAATGCCGGGTGACGCCGACCACATCGCCCTCGGCCACGTCATCGCCCTTGGCCACTTGCAGACTGTTCTCGGCCACGGTCAGGTGCTGTTCGTTGCCCTCGTCACTACGCAGGGTGATTTCAGCCACATCGCCCTTGCGCACCAGCTCGCTGACGGTGGAAATGTCCGACGCACGCTGGGATTCTTCGGCCTGGTAGACGAAGTACTGCGGCACGCGGTTCCAGCGCCATTCGTAGGACATCAGCGAGGTGGCGTAATACAACGCGCCGGCCAGGCCGACCAGCACCAGCACCGTCAGCAGGTGCCAGGGCCATTGGGCTTTTTTCTGTTTCATTTCAGGTTCCGGGATGTGTATCGCCTGGCAGGCCCTATTCGCGAGCAAGCCCGCTCCCACATTTCGACCGCGATCTAATGTGGGAGCGGGCTTGCTCGCGAAGGGCTCGACTCGGTATTAAGCCAACCTTATTCCATGTCCTTGAGCCACTCAGAGCTCTTGAACCACTTGTCATGGATGCGATCGTAGGTGCCGTCGTTGCGGATCTGGTGCAGGAAGTTGTTGATGAAGTTGATGCTGTCGTAGTCGCCCTTCTTCAGGCCGAACGCCAGGGGTTCAAAGGTGAACGGCTGATCAAGGAACACCAGTTTGCCGGCGCCGACCTTGTTCACGGCCACCACGTTGTACGGGGCGTCATAGACGAAGGCGTCAGCCTTGCCGTTGACCACGTCCAGAACAGCTTCCTGCTCGTTGTCATAGCCGTGGTACTTGGCTTTGGAGATCAGCTTCTTGGCCACCATCTCGCCGGTGGTGCCGAGCTTGGAGGTCAGGCGGTATTTCTCGTCATTCAGGTCTTTGTAGGACTTGATGGTGCCCTCCAGCTCCTTGCGGATCAGCAGGGTCTGGCCGACCACGATGAACGGTTCGCTGAAGTTCAGGCGCAGGTTGCGTTCCTGAGTCAGGGTCATGCCGCTGCCGATCATGTCGAACTTGTCGGTCAACAGGGCCGGGATGATGCCGTCGTAACCGGTGGAAATCGGCTCGAACTTCACGCCCATCGACTTGGCCATGGCCTTGAGGATGTCGACTTCAAAGCCGATGATTTCACCGCGTTTGTTGGTCATCTGGAACGGCATGTAAGTCGGGTCCATGCCGACTTTCAGCGTACCGCGCTTGACCGCATCATCGATGGCGCCGGCATGTGCCGCGTTGACCGCCACCAGTGCGGTGACGCCCAGCAGCAGCATCGAAAGATACTTTTTCATCATCAAGTCCCCTGAACTCATTTTCTTGTGAGGTCGGCGCGCAAAAGGGCTGCACCATTTCGGGGTGCGATCCTAACTCACTCACCGCCGGGTACAAAGGTTTCGCCGGGATTTGTTGCCAAGGTATGACAGAAAAGCCCCACAACCGTGCAGAGAAAGGCATGGCTAGACACCTCGACCCACGGCCCAGCCAATTGCTTGATGTGTAAGCAGTTATGACTACCAGTCCACTTCCGCCATCCAGCCCGAGTCCTTGAACCACTTGTCATGCAGCCGATCGTAGGTGCCGTCCTGGGCCACCTGGTTGAGGAAATGATTGATCCAGTTGAGGCTGTCGTAATCGCCCTTTTTCAAGCCGAACGCCAGGGGCTCGTAGGTGAAGGGTTGCTCCAGCGCCAACAGCGCACTGTTCTGGGGCTTGGTAATGGCGATCAGGTTATACGGCGCATCATGGATAAACGCATCGGCCTTGCCCTCCACCACCTGGCGCACGCCTTCTTCAGGTGTTGGAAAACTGCGCAGCCGTGCAGTGCCGAGAAACCTTTTCGCCGCCGCCTCGCCTGTGGTGCCTTCGGCGGCCACGATCCGGTAACCGGCCTCGTTCAAGTCCTCGATGCTCTGGACCTTGTCGGCCAACCGAGGGTTCAGCAGCACGGTCTGGCCGACGATGATGAACGAGTCGCTGAAATTGAGGGTCAGGTTGCGCTCCTGCGTGACAGTCATGCCGCTGCCGATCAGGTCGAACCGGCTGGCCAGCAGGCCGGGAATCAGGTCGATATACGGTACCGAAACCAGCTCCAGCTTGACCCCCAGCGCCTTGCTCATCTCCCGAAGCAGGTCAATTTCAAACCCGACGATCCGGCCTTTCTTGTCGGTCATCTCAAAGGGCACGTAGGCCGGATTGGTGCCGACTTTCAACACACCCCGCCGAACGGCCTCATCTATGGCTCCGGCATGCGCCAGGTAACCGTGGGAAAATGTGACGATGCCGAGCAGCAGCATCGACAAATACCTTTTGATCATGAAAAAAGCCCCTGTTCCATTAAACACTCCCACACCCGGCCACGCGCAAGATCGCGTAAGCCGCAGGCTTCGAGTCAGATTTGGGGGGCGATGCTAACCCACTCGCAGGCACGGCAATATGCCTCGCAGAAGGGTCTTTTGTTTCGAAATAACAAGGAGTTAGCGCGATACAGCAGAAGGGAAAAACAACGTAGGACGGTTATCGCAAACGCCCCCGAGGTGGCACCTCGGGGGCGTCGGAATCAGGCCGGTTGAGCCTGGGACGACAGCGGCTTCAATGGCAGCAATGGCGCATGCGGATCGGCCTTGACCGATTCGCGCCAGGCGCTCAGCCACTCGGCGTGGCCTTCGCTCCAGACCTGCTCGTGCAAGCGTGCCAGGGCGACCGGGTCGCTGAGCAAGGCCAGGCGTTCACCGTTGTTGAGGCCGGCCGGGCCGACTTTCAACGCGTGGCGAACCCGGTCAACACGCAGCCACTCAATCGGCTCCGCCTGCCCGTGACGGGAAGTTGCCAAGGCGCACGCCAGGGCGTTCTGCTGCGGATCGACCACCGCCCGCACAAAACCGTCATTGAGCGCATGCCAACGGTTTTCGTGGGTGTACTTGTCGGTCGACAACAGCGCCTGGGGCGGATTGTATTCCTCGGGGATCAGGAACAGGCTCTCGTCGCGAGACTTGAGGCCCAGTTTGACCCGGCTGGAAATCACCGACACCGGAATCGACAGCATCAGCGAACCGACGATCGGCACCAGCCACCACAGGAAGCTTGGGTTCAACCACACCACCAGCAGCGCCCAGAAGAAGCCGAGCAGGGTCTGCGGACCGTGGCGCTTGACTGCCTCGCTCCATGGTGTGGAGTCGTCGTCACGCTGTGGCGAGTTCCAGGTCGCCGCCCAGCCGAGGAACGCGGCCAGTACGAAACGGGTGTGGAAAATCATCCGCACCGGCGCCAGCAACATGGAGAACAGCATCTCCAGCAGCATCGACAGGGTCACCTTGAACTTGCCGCCGAACTCTTTCGCGCCCTTGGCCCAGATCAGGATGATGCTCAGCAATTTAGGCAGGAACAGCAAAACGATGGTGGTGGAGAACAGCGCCACCGCCTTGTCCGGATGCCATTGTGGCCACAACGGATACAACTGGCGCGGCGCCATGAAGTACTGCGGCTCCATCAGTGTGTTGACCGCCAGCAAGGCCGTGGACAGCACCAGGAAGAAGAACCACAACGGTGCAGACAGGTAAGACATCACGCCGGTGAGGAACACCGCACGGTGCACCGGGTGCATGCCTTTTACCAGGAACAGGCGGAAGTTCATCAGGTTACCGTGGCACCAGCGACGGTCACGCTTGAGTTCGTCCAGCAGGTTCGGCGGCAGCTCTTCGTAGCTGCCCGGCAAGTCGTAGGCAATCCACACGCCCCAGCCGGCACGGCGCATCAGCGCCGCTTCAACGAAGTCGTGAGAAAGAATCGCACCGGCAAACGCACCTTTACCCGGCAACGGCGCCAGGGCGCAGTGCTCGATAAACGGCTTCATGCGGATGATCGCGTTGTGACCCCAGTAGTGGGATTCACCCAGCTGCCAGAAGTGCAGGCCGGCGGTGAACAGCGGGCCGTACACCCGGGTGGCGAACTGCTGCATGCGCGCATACAGGGTATCCATGCCCGACGCACGTGGCGCGGTCTGGATAATCCCGGCATCCGGCGTGGCTTCCATCAGGCGCACCAGGCTGGTCAGGCATTCGCCGCTCATCACGCTGTCGGCGTCGAGCACCACCATGTACTTGTAGTCACCGCCCCAGCGACGGCAGAAGTCGTCGAGGTTGCCGCTCTTGCGTTTGACGCGACGGCGACGACGGCGATAGAAGATCTTGCCGAAGCCACCGGCTTCGCGGCACACGTCGAGCCAGGCTTGCTGCTCGGCGATACAGATGTCGGCCTCGTTACTGTCGCTGAGGACGAAGAAGTCGAAACGGTCCAGGTCACCGGTGGCAGCCACCGATTCGAACGTCGCGCGCAGGCCGGCAAATACCCGGGGCACGTCTTCGTTGCAGATCGGCATGACCAGGGCGGTGCGGGCGTCTTTCGGAATCGGCTCGTCACCGGCACTTTTACCGGAGATACGGTATTTATCGTGACCGGTCAGCAGTTCCAGGAAGCCCATCAGCGCGGTCCAGAAACCGGCAGAGACCCAGCAGAACAGAATCCCGAACAGCACCAGGATGCTGGTTTGCAGGGCGTAAGGCAGTACCTGGGTCGCGGTTTGCAGCAGGGTCTGGTTGCGGATCTCGTCAAAGTCGACGAAGGACCAGCCCTGGTACGGCATGATGCCTTTCATGTACCAGCCGGCAACGATCGTCTGGCCGAGCATCAGCACCAGCAGGATATAGCGACGGATCGAACCGACGGTGCGCCAGCGGGCGGCCGGCAGTACGCGCTCATCCTTCGGCGGGGCCGGTGGATTCGTGCGGCCGGTCAGGCGGCGCCAGCCACGCACCAGGATATTGGTGCGCCACGGCTCAGGCACGACCTTGGTCCGACGGATCGGCGGCGTGGCCTTGAGGCAAACCCGGCCGCTGGCGTCGAGCACCAGCATTTCGGCGTCTTGCAGCTCTTCGGCAGTGTTGAGGGTCAGCCGGGCGCCTACCGATGCCTGGGCAGCGTCGGCAGGCGCGTCGAACGTGGACGATGACAGGCGCTTGTGCAATTCACTGAAGGACTCGCAGCCCGCCAGTTCGGCGCGCTGCTCATCGGTCATCGGTAGATGCGCCAGGTACTCGGCAAGCGTCTCTGGCTGGACTTGAGAATTACTCATCGGCAGGCAACTGATAGCTCCAGGTTTCGGTCAGGACTTGTTCTGTCTTGGCCGGCTCCGGTGTGGCTGGGGCCGCAGCTTCGGGCTGCTTGGCATCCTTGTCCTTGGCTTCTTTCTTGGCGGCTTTCTCATGCTGCTTGGCCAGCACCTTGTCGGCCTTAAGCACTTGGGTCGAAACCTTCTCCGGCTCAGGCGTGACGATGTCCTGAACCAGAGCAGCGCGCATTTCAGTCGGCTTGCCTGCGTCCTTGATCTTCATGCGCAAGGTCAGGCGCCAGCCTTGGGTGTGCGGGTTGTAGCGCACGCTGTTTTCAACGATTTCGGCGTTGTCGCCCACGCTGACCTGGCTGCGAACCGGTGCGTCAGCTGGCAGTTTCTTCAGGGACGGGCCCTCGAAGTCCACCAGGTAAGCCACGCTGCCGTCTGGCTGACGGATCAGGTTGGATTGCTTGACGTCGCCGGTGGAGCGCAGGGTCTGCTTGACCCAGGCGCTTTCCGGCGAATGGAACTCGGCGTCTTGCAATGTCCAGTGCAGGCGGTAGGCAACGTCCAGCGGCTTGCCTGGCTCCGGCAGTGTTTCCGGGCTCCAGAACGCAACGATGTTGTCGTTGGTTTCATCGGCGGTCGGAATCTCTACCAGGTCGACGGAGCCCTTGCCCCAATCGCCTTCAGGCTCGATCCAGGCGCTTGGGCGCTTGTCGTAGTTGTCGTCGAGGTCTTCGTAGTGGCTGAAGTTGCGGCCGCGTTGCAGCAGGCCGAAACCACGCGGGTTTTCCACGGTGAAGTTGCTGACCGACAGGTGTTTGGGGTTGTTCAGTGGGCGCCAGATCCACTCGCCGTTGCCGGCATGGATCGACAGGCCGCTGGAATCGTGCAGCTCGCGACGGTAGTTGAGGACCTTGGACGGCTGGTTGGCGCCGAACAGGAACATGCTGGTCAGCGGGGCGATGCCCAGCTTGGTGACCTTGTCACGCAGGTACATCTGGGATTTGACGTCGACGATGGTGTCGGTACCCGGGCGCAGGATCAGGCGATAAGCGCCGGTGGCCCGCGGCGAATCCAGCAGGGCGTAGATCACCAGCTGTTTCTCACCCGGTTTTGGACGCTCGATCCAGAACTCGGTGAAACGCGGGAATTCTTCGCCGGACGGCAACGCAGTGTCGATCGCCATGCCGCGGGCAGACAGGCCGTAGACCTGGTCCTTGCCCACGACGCGGAAATAGCTGGCGCCGAGCATGGTCATGATTTCGTCTTGCTTGTCGCCCTTGTTGATCGGGTACAGCACACGGAAACCGGCATAACCCAGCTGTTCGGTGGATTTGGGATCAAACTTGACGTCGCCGAAATCGAAGCGGGACGGGTCGTACTTGATTTCCTGAACGCTGTCGGCGGTGACTTCGTTGATTTTCACCGGTGTATCGAAATGCATACCCTGGTGGTAGAAGGACAGCTTGAACGGGGTGTTCTGATCGGCCCACTCGGCTTTTTCGTTGCGGAAACGAATTTTCTGGTAATCAGCGAATTTCATTTCGCGGAATTCGTTCGGCAAATTGCTGCGCGGAGCTTCGTATTTCTGCCCGGCCAGCTCTTTTGCCTTGGCCGACACATCATCCAGACTGAATGCCCACAGTTGACCCGCGCCGAACAGGCAAAACAGGGCAGAGCCCGTCACCAGTACGTTTCGTAACCGTTTGGCAGACAATTTTGGTGCATTACAGGGACTAACAATCACGAGCAACCCTCGCCGAAAACAGATCAAAAAACCAACGGCCAGCTATCTATATGCCAGGTTGGCGAGCATTGTTCCGACTCCCATGGGGCTAAATGATTCCCCAATGGCTATCGGACAAGTCTCTACCTAAGTCAAAAATGGACCAATTAACGCTGATCCCCGTAGCGCGCGATTATCTAGTAGCCCGCGTGACAACGCATCAGGGTCAGCGAAGTATTTGTAGCGAAAACCCGGTTTTTTGGGCATCACAAGTCGTTTTCAGTACATTCACGTCTGTAACAGGAAGGTGACCGGCCCATCATTGACCAAATGCACCTGCATATCAGCGCCAAAACGCCCTGCCGCTACCGTGCCATGCAATTGTTGCGCTTGTAACAGCAGATAGTCGAAAAGCGCCTCGCCCAACGCCGGCGGTGCCGCCGTAGAGAAGCTCGGCCTCAGCCCACTCTTGGTGTCTGCCGCCAGGGTGAACTGCGACACCAGCAGCAAACCGCCGCCAATGTCTTTCAAGGACAGGTTCATCTTGCCCTCGTCGTCGCTGAACACCCGATAGTTAAGCAGCTTATGCAGCAGCTTGTCGGCGCTGGCTTGCGTATCCGAAGGCTCGACAGCCACCAGCACCAGCAAACCCTGGTCTATCGCCCCGACCACCTGCCCCTCTACCTCGACCCGGGCGCCGCGCACCCGTTGCAAAAGCCCCTTCATGCTTCTTCAGGCGGCAAATCAAGCAGGCGCCGTGCCATTTCACTCGCCGCACGCACCAGCGCATCGGTAATTCCGGGTTCGGAAGCCGCATGGCCGGCCTCGCGGATGATCTGCAGCTCACTGTTGGGCCAGGCCTGATGCAGCTCCCAGGCATTGTCCAGCGGGCAGATCATATCGTAGCGGCCATGCACGATTACGCCAGGCAGGTGGGCGATCTTGTGCATGTCGCGGATCAACTGGTCAGGTTCAAGGAACGAGTTATTGGTGAAGTAATGGCATTCGATACGGGCAATCGACAGGGCGCGCTGGGGTTCGGAGAAACGCTCGATCAATTGCGGGTTCGGGCACAGGCCCAACATGCGCCCTTCCCACGTGGACCAGGCCTTGGCGGCGTGCATCTGGGCGATCTGGTCGTTGCCGGTCAGGCGCTTGTGGTAGGCGCTGAGCAGGTCGTGCCGCTCCTCCGCCGGGATAGGCGCCAGGTAGTCCTGCCAGTAATCGGGGAACAGCCGGCTGGCGCCAGCCTGGTAGAACCACTGAATGTCCTGGGGGCGGGCCAGGAAAATGCCCCGCACGATCAGGCCGTGCACACGCTCCGGGTGGGTTTGCGCGTAGGCCAGGGCCAGGGTCGAGCCCCAGGAACCGCCGAACAGCACCCATTTTTCGATGCCCAGATGTTCGCGAATCCGCTCAAGGTCGGCCACCAGGTCCCAGGTGGTGTTGTTTTCCAGGCTGGCCCGTGGGGTGGAGCGCCCGCAGCCACGCTGATCAAAAGTAACAATTCGGTACAGATTAGGATCGAAATAGCAGCGGCTATTGGCATCACACCCGGCGCCGGGGCCGCCATGGATGAACACAACGGGCAAGCCTTCCGGGGAACCGCTTTCGTCGACGTACAGGACGTGGGTTTCATCGACGGCCAGATCGTGCCGGGCGTAGGGTTTGATCTGCGGGTACAAAGTCTGCATTGCGCGCTCCGTAAGGGGTCGAGTTCATCCCTGGGGGGACGTCTATTATTTTGCCGTCTGGCATCATAAACCCGAATTGTGCAATGAGCATGTCCTCGTGGACCTAGACCTGTGTCAGCAGAACACCACGCAGGTAGTCCAGCAGATAAACGTACAGCCGGTCGACCTCCAACACCTGGCCCCGGGCCCGCAGGCAGCCGTGAACCAGGCCTTTGCCGGGATACAGCGTGGCCGCCACCCCGGCGCCTTGCAGGCGTTCGGCGTAGAGCATGCCGTCGTCCCGCAACGGGTCGAACTGGGCGACAGCGATCAAAGCCTGCGGCAACCCGCTGAAATCCACGGCCAGCAATGGCATGGCGTAGGGCGACGGCTTGCCCGGCCCACGCAGATAAAGGGCGAGGTAGCACTCGGTGTCGGCGGTACTGAGCAACGGCGCGTCGACGCAATCGCGGCGGGACGGCAGGTCGGCGGGGCCGCCCAGGCCGGGGTAGATCAGGACTTGCGCCAGGGGCTGCGGCTGATGGTCATCCCGCAGGCCCAGGCAGAGGGCCGCCGCCAGGTTACCGCCGGCGCTGTCACCGGCCACCACCAGACGCTGAAGGTTGATCGGCTGGGGCGCTTCGCCCACCTGGATCGCCTGCCAGACCGCACGGCAATCCTCAAAGGCGGCCGGAAACGGGTGTTCGGGTGCCAGGCGGTAATCGATGGCGATCACCAGCACTTGCAGTGAGTCGGCCAGCTCAGCACACATGAAGTCATGGGAATCCAGGCCGCCGACCACCCAGCCGCCACCGTGCATATAAAGGATGCATGGCCAGCCGCCATCAGGGATTGGCGTCGCCGGTTGATAAATGCGTACGCCCACGCCACCCAGGGAAACGTCTGACACCTGTAACCCTTCGGGCCGCGCCGGGGTGAACGCCTGGCACATGCGGTCGTAGCCTCGGCGCAATCCGGCCAGCGATGTGTCGTCGCTGGTGAAGGATTCGGTTTTTTCGACGAAGGCGCACATCTGCGCGGAAATCGGGTAATGGGACATCGAAGGATCGTCCTGAAGATAAGGATTTAACAGCCGCCACGAATCCAATGTGGGAGCGGGCTTGCTCGCGAATGCGGTGTATCAGTCAATACTTGTGTGGCTGACCCACCGCATTCGCGAGCAAGCCCGCTCCCACATTTTGATCTTCATTTGCTCAGGGCTTGAGGCTGGCCTGCACCGCCGCCACGCCGTCCTTGCCATCCAGGGTCGTCACGCCCGCCAGCCAGCGCTGCAAATCCTCGGGATTGTCGCGCAGCCACTGTCTGGCCACATCCTGCGGCGTCTTGCGGTCCATGATCGGCACCATCAACTGGCTTTCCTGGGCCGCGGTGTAGGTCAGGTTTTCCAGCAGGCGTGTCACGTTGGGGCAACGTTCGGCGTAATCCGGCGCCGTCACCGTGGAGACCGTGGCCATGCCTTCGTTGGCACCGAACACATCTTCACTGCCGGTCAGGTACGCCATTTTCATGTTGATGTTCATCGGGTGCGGGGTCCAGCCGACAAACACCACGAACTCCTTGCGATTCACTGCCCGCTGCACCGCCGCCAGCATGCCTGCCTCGCCGGACGCCACCAGCTTGAAGCCGCCGAGGCCAAAGCGATTGCTGTCGATCATTTTCTGGATATCGGTATTGGCACCGCTGCCCGGCTCGATGCCATAGATCTTGCCGCCCAGCTTGTCCTTGAAGCGGGCAATGTCGGCAAAGGTTTTCAAGCCGGCGTCGGCAACGTACTGCGGCACCGCCAGCGTCGCCTGGGCGTCGGACAGGCTCGGCTTGTCGAACACCTTGACCTGCTTGGCCGCGAGGAATGGCGCGATGTTGTTGTCCATCGCCGGTTTCCAGTAGCCGAGGAAGATATCCAGGCGTTTGTCGCGGATGCCGGCAAAGATGATTTGCTGCACGGCGCTGGTTTGCTTGCTGTCATAGCCCAGGCCATTGAGCAGCACATCGGCCATGCCGCTGGTGGCGATCACGTCGGTCCAGCTGACCACGCCCATGCGCACGACCTTGCACGAGGCCGGGTCGGCAGCCATCGCGTTGGCGCTTAAGAGTGCGGCGCCGGTGAGAATCAACAGACAACGGTTGAACAGTCTTTTCATCGATGCGGTCTCACTCGGCAGTTTTTATTGTGGGAGTGGCGTCTGACGCGCCGTGCCCAACACCTTACCCAGCGAGACCTCGATCAAAGCGAACTGTGGCGACAGGGATTTGCACACAGACGACTTGGGAGGTGTGTTGCTGTTGAGGGCCTCTTCGCGAGCAAGCCCGCTCCCACATTCGACCGTGTTCCTCCTGAAGAAACACGGTCGAATGTGGGAGCGGGCTTGCTCGCGAAGGCTATCTCAGCAGCGACGCCACTCAGGAGTAATGCCGCTTGCCCCACGCCAGGAACCCTTCCAGCAGTTCCTTCAACACCACCCGCGTCGGCTCGGCCAGGTCGGCGCGATAACGGAAGGGCTCAAACTCTTCCATGTAGGTGCACTGCCCCAACTCCAGCTGCACGGCGTGGATGTTCTCGGCCGGGTTGCCGTAGTGACGGGTGATGTGCCCGCCCTTGAAGCGCCCGTTGAGCACATGGCTGTACTGCGGGTGGCCGGCACAGATGGCTTCCAGTTCGCTGGCCAGCTGCGGATCGCAGGCCGCGCCGTTGAAGGTGCCGAGGTTGAAGTCCGGCAGCTTGCCTTCGAACAGGTGCGGGATCACCGAGCGGATCGAGTGCGCATCAAACAGCAGCGCATAACCGAACTCGGCCTTGAGCCGGGCCAGTTCGTTTTGCAGAGTGCGGTGATACGGCGTCCACACCTGCTCCAGGTACGTGGCGCGCTCGGCCTTGGACGGTTCCAGGCCTTCGCGGAACAGCGGCACACCGTCAAACAGTGTCGCCGGGTACAGGCCGGTGGTTGCGCCAACGTACAGCGGCTTGTCGTCTGAAGGCCGGTTCAGGTCGATGACAAAGCGCGAATACTCCGCCGCCAGGGTGCTGGCGCCCAGCGCTTCGGCGAAGTCGTACAGCGTGGGAATGTGCCAGTCGGTGTCCGGCAGGCTTTGCGCCTCGGGGATCAGCCCGGCTTGCACCGCCGGCGTCAGGCGCAGGCCCGCGTGGGGCATGCTGATCAGCAGCGGCACACGGCCTTGTTTGAAGTTCAGAACCTTATCCACAGCGGTACTCCTTAAACGGTGACTTCGACGCCGTGGCGCACGACGCGTTTATCCAGCTCGCCACCCAGCCAGTAGGCCAGGTCGGCGGGACGATCAATCTGCCAGGCGACAAAATCCGCGACCTTGCCCACTTCCAGCGAGCCATGGCTGTTGCCCAGGCCCAGGGCGGTGGCCGCGTGTTGCGTGGCGCCGGCCAGGGCTTCTTCCGGGGTCATGCGGAACAGGGTGCAGGCCATGTTCAGCATCAAGCGCACCGACAACGCCGGCGAGGTGCCCGGGTTGAGGTCGCTGGCGATCGCGATCTTCACGCCGTGCTTGCGCAGGGCATCCATCGGCGGCAACTGGGTTTCCCGCAGGAAGTAGAACGCGCCCGGCAGCAGCACCGCGACGGTGCCGGAAGCGGCCATGGCGATGGCGTCTTCCTCGGTCATGAATTCCAGGTGGTCCGCCGACAGCGCCTGGTACCGCGCCGCCAGGCTGGAGCCATGCAGGGACGACAACTGTTCGGCGTGCAGCTTTACCGGCAAGCCAAGTTTCCGGGCGGCGATGAACACGCGCTCCACCTGCTCCGGTGAGAACGCCAGGTACTCACAGAAGGCGTCGACCGCGTCCACCAGGCCTTCCGCTGCCAGCGCCGGGAGCATTTCGGTGCAGATGTGTTCGATGTAGGCATCGGCCCGGTCCACGTACTCCGGCGGCAACGCATGCGCCGCCAGGCAGGTGCTGCGCACACTGACCGGCAACTCGGCGCCGAGGCGACGGATCACCCGCAAAATCTTGCGCTCGCTGGCCAGGTCCAGGCCGTAGCCGGACTTGATCTCGACGGTGGTTACACCGTCGCGCAGCAAACTGCGCAGGCGCTTGTGGCCGCTGGCAAACAGTTCATCTTCGCTCGCCGCACGCGTGGCGCGCACGGTGCTGGCAATACCGCCACCGGCCGCTGCGATCTCGGCGTAGCTCACGCCTTGCAGCCGCTGCTCGAACTCGCCGCTGCGATTGCCGCCGAACACCGTGTGGGTGTGGCAGTCGATCAGCCCGGGCGTGACCCACGCCCCTTGCAGGTCATGGGTGGTTGCGTAGTTCGCATCCGGCAGATCGGCGCGCGGGCCGATCCACTCGATGAGCGTGCCCGAGGTAACAATGGCGGCGTCCTCGATGATCGAGTAGTTGCCCTGGGCCATGGTTGCAACGTGGCAGTGTTGCCAAAGCGTTTTCATCAACGCCTCCATTAGGTTATCGATGAGACAAAGCCGGGTCGTAGTGGACCTTGGCCGATTGCCCGGCGGCGGGCTTGACCCACAGCAGATAGGCGACGATCAGCAAGACGATCCACACGGCGCCGACCATAAGAGCGGCCTGGGTGTCCGGGAAGTAACCCAGCACGCCGAAGATGAACAGCATGAACACGATGGCGGCCGCTGGCGCGTAGGGCCAGAACGGCACCGGGAATTTCAGCTCGGCAATCTGTTCCCTGGTCATCGAGCGACGCATGGCCACCTGGGTGACCAGGATCATCAGCCATACCCACACCGTGGCGAAGGTCGCAATCGAGGCGATGACCAGGAACACGTTTTCCGGGATCAGGTAATTGAGCACCACACCGCCGAGCAACGCGGCGCCCATCACCACTACGGTCATCCACGGCACGCCCTGGCTCGACAGTTGGGCAAAACCCTTGGGCGCCTGCCCTTGCTGGGCCAGGCCATACATCATGCGACCGGCGCCGAAAATGTCGCTGTTGATGGCCGAGACGGCGGCCGAGATCACCACAATGTTAAGGATGGTCGCCGCCGAGCCTATCCCCAGGTTGCTGAAGATCTGCACGAACGGGCTGCCCTGGCTGCCGATCTGCGGCCACGGGTAGATCGCCATCAGCACAAACAACGTCAGCACGTAGAACAGCAGGATACGCAACGGCACGGCGTTGATTGCCTTGGGGATCACCCGCTGCGGGTCCTTGGCTTCGCCGGCGGTGATGCCGATGATTTCGATGCCGCCAAACGCAAACATCACCACCGCGAAGGACGCGATCAAGCCACCCACGCCGTTAGGCATGAAGCCACCGTGAGCCCACAGGTTGCTGAGGCCGGTAGCGGGTGCTTCGCCCGCCGAGTGAATGCCGAACAGCATGATGCCGAAGCCGCCGAGGATCATTGCGACGATGGCACCGACCTTGAGCAGCGACAGCCAGAACTCCATTTCGCCAAAGACTTTGACGTTGCACAGGTTCAGGCCGCCGATCAGCAACACGATGCCCAGCACCCAGACCCAACGCGCGACTTCGGGAAACCAGAAGCCCATGTAGATGCCGAAGGCGGTGACGTCGGCGAGGCAGACGATGATCATTTCAAAGGCGTAGGTCCAGCCGAGGATAAAGCCGGCCATCGGGCCCAGGTAGGTACTGGCGTACTGGCCGAAGGAGCCGGACACCGGGTTATGCACGGCCATTTCGCCGAGGGCGCGCATGACCATGAACACCGCGGCGCCGCCGATCAGGTAGGCCAGGAGCACGGCGGGGCCGGCCATCTGGATGGCGGAGGCAGAGCCGTAGAACAGCCCGGTACCGATCGCGGAACCGAGGGCCATGAAGCGAATATGTCGGGCGGAGAGCCCGCGTTTTAAACCTTTTTCCGAGTGCATTTCTCGTCCCTAATTATTTTTATCCTGAGAAAATTCGAAGCGGTGTGGACAAGCTTTTTGTGGCGAGGGAGCTTGCTCCCGCTCG
>NZ_JACARS010000002.1:0-17534 GCF_013386485.1 Pseudomonas sp. P7758
CTCCCTCGCCACAGGTTATGCGTTGATGCCTTTCACATGTGTCATGCCTGCCACAAGGTCTTGCCGAAGAACGTCAACGTGCGGTCCCACGCCAGTTGCGACCAGGCGGCATCGTATTGCGTGTCTGCAATCCGACCATCACCAATCGCCGTCTCGTTGGCAAACGCATGGCGCGCCAGGTAGCGATGGAAAGTCGCGTCCACACCCGCAGCATGCAGTTTTGACTCCAGCTCCGCCACGGTGTCGATATTGAAGAAGGCATCCTGCGTGCCCCAATGCCCGATCAGCGGCGCCTTGATCTTCGAAGCATCCAGATACTCCAGCGGCGGGAAGCCGTACCACACCACGCCCGCCGCCACTTCCGGAATCGCGTTCAACGCCAGCAACGTCAACGCCCCGCCCATGCAGTAACCGGTCACACCAACTTTTTTCGAATCCGCCTGCAAGTACTGCACAGCACCCTTGATGTCCTGGGAAACCGCGTCACCAAAATCCAGCCCATCCATCAGGTGGTGAGCCTCTTCCTCTTCCACGGTCGACGCGCCGCGATAAAGGTCCGGCACCAACACGCGGTAACCGCATTCGGCCAGTCGATTGGCCACGCCCTTGATCTGATCGTTTACGCCCCACCATTCCTGGATCACCACGATCGCCGGCGCGCCTTCGAGTACCGCCGGGCTGGCCAGGTAGCCGTTGACGTCAGCGCCATCCGGGCGTTTGAAGGTAATCATGCGCCCGCTGGAGCGCCCTGCTGTTTGTTTGGACATGCCAACCTCGTTCTGGTGGGTTTGAAAAAGTAAGCCTGCAACAGAGATATCTGTATTTACCCGTGAACGCCACTGCGGGTGTATCAGAGTGTGTATGGATGCCCCTGAGATACACACGTACCGGCAATCGCGGCAGCGCGACACACGACAGATACACATCGGCGCTTAAGTGATGAAGCCTGTTCAACATTCAATCACCCAGGGCCCGGAAAATAAAATGAATAACCTCCCTTCTGTCGACCGTCTCACCGTCACCTCCTACACCAATGGGCTGCTCGGCCCCAGCCAGAAAATGCTCGGCCCGCTGGCCGACGGTGGCACCTTGATCACCGGCACCCCGCCCGGTTGCTGGGGCCCGATGATCACGCCGGCCTTTGAGGGTGGCCATGAAGTGACCCAGCCCGTGTTCATCGCCGGCGCCGACATCGGCGACGCGGTGGCGCTGAAGATCAAGCGCATGCGCGTCACCTCCCTGGCCACGTCCTCGGGGGTCATGAGTTTTGTCGAAGGGCGTTACCACGGCGACCCGTTCGTCGCGAAGTTCTGCTCCAACTGCGGGCAAGAGCATCCCGCCAGCCACGTCGAAGGCATTGGCGATGACGCCATTCGTTGCGATGCCTGTGGCGCCGAGGTCAGTGCGTTTCGTTTCAGCAATGGTTACGTGATCGTTCTGGATGCCGAGCATCAGGTGAGCCTGACGGTCAACCAGGCCGTGGCGGATCGCCTGGCCGGCAAGGCATCGGACCTGTCGGCGCAGCCCGAACTGTCTGCCCAGCACTCGATCCTGTCCCTGGCCCGCGCCGATATCCCGGGCCTGGCCGCGCATATGCGCCCATTCCTGGGCAACATCGGCACCACGCCTTCACGGGATCTGCCGGATTCCCACAACTGCGGCGACTTCGGCCAGTACCTGGTGGGCGCGCCCCATCGCTACAGCATGACCCACGATGAACTGCACGCCGCGAAAACCGATGGCCACATGGACACCAATTCCGTGCGCGAAGGCTGCATCCTGATCTGCCCGGTGAAGGTCCCCGGCGCCGGGGTGTACATGGGCGATATGCATGCTCAACAGGGCAATGGCGAAATTGCCGGGCATGCCACCGATGTGTCGGGGGAAACCGAACTGACGGTGCAGGTGATCAAGGGCCTGAGCCTGGACGGGCCGATCCTGCTGCAAAACCTCGATGACCTGCCGCCCATGGCGCGCCCGATGACCGCGGAGCAACGCCTGCGGGTGAAGGCACTGGGGGAGCGCTGGGGCCAGGTGGAGATCGAGGAGAACGCGCCCATCACCTTCATCGGCAGTGGGACCAATCTCAACGTCGCGACAGACAACGGACTGGAACGCGCAGCCGCCGTGACCGGGCTGCCGCTCGACGAAGTGCGCAACCGCGCGACCATCAACGGCTCGATTGAAATCAGCCGCCTGCCGGGAACCGTGCGGGTCACGATTCTGTGCCCGATGCACATCCTTGATCGTATGGGCGTGGGCCAACTGGCCCGGGAGAAATATCAGCTTTGACCCGCCTCAGCGGTACAGCAAGCGCTCCGCCAGCTCATCCGCTACCCGCGCGGGTGAGCGTTTTTCAGCCTGGGCATGGGCGAAGATTTCGGTCAGGCGCGTGCCGATGTTCGACAGGTGCGCGGTGATGGTTTCCAGCTCCGCGCCGCCGTGCTTGAGAGCCACGTAGATCAGCCCACCGGAGTTGATCACGTAGTCCGGCGCGTAAAGAATCCCACGGCCTTCCAACTGATCGGCCACTTGCAGGTTGGTCAGTTGCGCACTGGCGGAGCCGGCCACCGCTGCGCATCGCAACTGCGCGACCGTGTAGCGGTTGAACACCGCGCCCACACCGCAGGGCGCAAGGATATCGCATGGGGTGCTGAGCAAGGCTTCGTTGGCAATCGGGTGCGCACCCAGTTGCTCCATGGCCAGTTGCACCTTGCCGTGGTCGATGTCGCTCACCAGCAATTCAGCCCCGGCGGCGTGCAGTTGCTCGGCGAGGGCATAACCGACGTTGCCCAGGCCCTGGATCGCCACGCGCAGACCTTCCAGGTTATCGCTGCCCAGGCGAGCCATCGCGGTGGTGCGGATGCCGGCGAACACGCCCATCGCCGCGTGGGGCGAGGGATCGCCGGCCGCCGTGGTGCTGGTGACATAGCGGGTCTGCTGGGCGATGCAATCCATGTCGGCCACCGAGGTGCCGCTGTCGATGGCGGTGATGTAGCGGCCATCCAACTGCTCGATGCAGCGGCCGAAGGCTTCAAACAATGCCGCGCGGCTTTCCACATGGGCGGGGCGGATGATCACCGCATTGCCGCCACCCACCGGCAAACCGGCCAGCGCGGCCTTGTAGCTCATGCCCTGCGCCAGGCGCGCGGCATCCGCCACGGCACTTTCATCGTCGGGGTAAGAGAGGTAGCGGCAGCCTCCAAGGGCGGGACCCAGGCGGCTGTTGTGGATGGCAATGACCGCCTTCAACCCGGTGGCCGGGTCAACGCTCAGGTGCAGCGATTCAAGGCGGGTGCTGTGCATGAGCGCAAACATCGTCAAGCTCCCGAATCACTTCTGGTAGGCGCCAAGTATAGGACTGCCAGCGAAACCCTGCTGAAGCGCGCAGGAATAAGACCACCGGTTTTAAAGGGTTTGCGACATAAACAAGTAGGACCTGTCTTAAGGCACTGGACGAAAGTTCACAGCAAGGCTAAAACGAGACATCCGCCGGAGAACCCAATGAAGCCCCGCGACGCCTTTTTTGCCTGCCTGGAACGGTCACCGCCCGCGCTGTTTGAAGCCGCGCTGTGGATGGCGGCCGAGCACGACCCGGCGGTGGACCCCTTGGCCATCCTGCAGGACTTCAAGGTATTGCAGCAATTGGTCAGCCTCAGCATGCCGATGCTGCCGGCGGATGAACTCGGACAACCGTTGCTGCGGCGCATGAACGACCTGGGGTTCGCCCAGGATGACCACACCCCGCTGCGCCCCGCCGCCGCGCTGCTGGACAAGGTATTGAAGCGTAAACGCGGGCAGCCGCTGGCCTTGGGGCTGATTGCCCTGGAGCTGGCGCGGCGCCTGGACATCCCCTTGGTCGGCGTCAACTTCCCGGGGCACTTCCTGTTGCGCGTGCCGGGCGCCGATCACCTCCTCGACCCCTGCGGCGGCCGACGCCTGTACCCCAACGATTGCCGCGACCTGCTGACCCGCCAGTACGGGCCCAATCTCAAGTTGCAGGCCGACCACCTGCACACCGCCGAGCCGCGATCGATCCTGCAACGGCTGTCGCGTAATCTGCGCCAGTTGCACCTGTCCAACGACGACCACCTGGCGGCTCTGGTGGATGCCGAACGCGTGCTGGAGCTGGGCAATGCCAGCGCCGCCGATTACCTGGCCCGGGCCAGTTTGTATCAGCGCCTGGATTGCCCGAACGCCGAGCGTTTTGACCTGGAACACGCGTTGATGCTCAGCGAAGACCCGATCCAGCGTCTACGCCTGACCGAACGGCTGGGGCATTTGCCGCCGAACTCTGTGGTGCATTGACTGGCGAGCGCACCTGGATAATCAACAACGCCGCTATCACCGCCGGAATCGCGCAGAAGAAGAAAATCTGCTGCACCGGTATGTGCATCGCCAGCAGCAGGCTGCCGAACAGCGGCCCCAGGATCGACCCGAACCGCCCGACACCCAGTGCCCAGCCTGTACCGGTGGCCCGCACGTGAGCCGGGTAGAAGTTACTGGCGAACGCGTTCAGGGTCAGTTGACCGCCGATGATGCAGAAGCCCGCCGCAAACACGCAGGCCACCAGATAGCGCGGATTGTCGTGATTCAGCCCCAGCAGGATGGTGCACACCGCAGCCGCTGCCAGCACGCCGGACAGTAGGCGCACTTTGCTTTTGAGCCGGTCGGCAATCCAGGCCATGCCGATGGCGCCCAAGGTCCCGGCGAACAGGAACATCGAGGTCACCAGATTGGCTTCGTTCAGGCCCAAACCGCTTTCCAGCAACAGCGAAGGCAGCCAGCTGATCATGAAATACAGCAGGATCAGGCTGACAAAAAACGTCGCCCACAGCAGCAAGGTCGGGCGCGCATAACCATGGCGGAACAGCTCCACCACCGTCAGTTTGCTGCCTTGCTCCTGGCGGTTTTCAGCCTCGCTCGCTGGCGGCGGTTGCCAGCCTGGCAGCATTCGCGCGGTGACTTTTTGCAGGCGCGCATACGGCGGTGCATCACGCAGCAGGCGTGGCAGGGATTCGGGCAACATCCAGGCAAGAAACGGAAACAACAGCAATGGCGTCACACCACCGGCGAGGAACACCGCCTGCCAGCCGAAGCTGTCGATAAACCCGGCCGCGACAAAACCACCGGCCGCACCGCCGAAAGAGAAGCCACAGGCGGCGAGCGTCACCATCAATGTTCGCAGGCGGGGTGGTGAGTATTCCGACATCAAGGCCATGGCGCTGGGCATTGCACCGCCCATGCCGATGCCGCAGATAAAGCGGGCGGCCATCAAGGTATTGAGAGAGTTGGCGAACACCATCAGCACCGTGAGGCTGGCGTAGATCAACACACAGCACAGCAGGATGCGCCGCACCCCGAAGCGATCCGCCAGCGGCGTGACGGCCAGGGAGCCCAGCGTCAGCCCCAGCAGGTTGGCGCTGAACACCGGGCCGAACGCGGCTTTTTCCAGGCCCCAGTCCTTGGCCAGCGCCGGTACTACGTAGCCCAGGACCTGGGCGTCGTAGCCGTCGGTGACCAGCAACAGTGCCAGCAACAGGAGAATCAACCACTGATAGCGCGACACCGGACGGGCGTCGAGTGCCGCACGAAAGCTGGCAATCTGATTGTGCATCGCAAGGGACCTGTATTGTTTTTATATATTTTGGACACGCTGAAAATCACATGTGGGAGCGGGCTTGCTCGCGAAAGCGGTATGCCAGTCAATACATCTGCTGACTGATACACCGTATTCGCGAGCAAGCCCGCTCCCACATTTGGCCGGTGTGAGCCTGGAGATTTATGGGGTATCCGGTTGGTTGGCGGGATGAGCCGCCATGAACGCCGGATGCTGCGCCGCCAACCCCGCCACCCGCTGAATGCGCGGGTATGCCGCCAGCGACACCTTGAACCGCTCGGCCGCATACAACTGAGGAATCAAGAACGTATCCGCCATCCCCGGCTGCTCGCCAAAGCAGTAACCCTGATCACCAATCAACTGCTCAACCGCCGCCAGGCCCTGGCTGATCCAGTGCCCGATCCACTCCAGCACCTGCGCTTCATCGTGCCCCCATTGCTTGAGCAGGTTCTGGGTACTGGAGTTGTGCAGCGGATGAATGTCGCAACCGATGATCGACGCCACCGCGCGCTCATGGGCGCGGGTCGCCAAATCCCTGGAGAGCAACGGCACCTGTGGATAACGTTCCTCCAGGTACTCGATGATCGCCGGTGACTGAATTAACACATCACCATCATCAGTGCGCAAGGCCGGCACACGCCCCTGCGGGTTGATCGCCAGGTACTCCGGCTGATGGTTGGCGCCGCCCTTGGGCACCAGCAGGTTGACCGGCACGGCGGTGAAGTCCAGGCCCTTGAGGGCCAGCGCGATCCGCACCCGGTAGGACGAAGTGGAGCGGTAGTAGGTATAGAGTTCCATGGCCCTGCCCTCTCAGCGCGCCGCGACCACGGTACCCCGGCATTCGCCGAAGCCGATGGAGGCAAACCCGTCGCGGGTGCAGCGGGCACGCAGGATGATTTCGTCGCCGTCTTCGAGGAACTTACGCACTTCGCCGGAGGCCAGTTCGATCGGCTTTTTACCGCCCTCGGTGATTTCCAGCAGGCTGCCGAATTGCCCGGCTTCCGACCCCGACAAGGTGCCCGAACCGAACAGGTCACCCGCCTGCAACTGGCAGCCGTTGACGCTGTGGTGCGCAACCATTTGCGCGACGGTCCAGTACATGTGTTGGGTGTTGCTCAGGGTCAGGCGATGGGCCGGCAGGTTCTGCTCGCGCATCGAGGCGGTGGTCAGCAGCACTTCCAGTTCGATATCAAAACCACCGGCAGCCTGGTCGCGCTTGTCCAGCAGGTATGGCAGCGGTTGTGGGTCGCCTTCAGGGCGCACCGGTTGTGCCTTGCGGAACGGTTCCAGGGCTTCAGCCGTCACCACCCATGGCGAAATGCTGGTGATGAAACTCTTCGACAGGAACGGGCCCAGCGGCTGGTATTCCCAGGCCTGGATATCCCGCGCCGACCAGTCGTTGAGCAGGCAGAACCCGGCGATGTGATCAGCCGCGTCGCCGATGGCAATCGAGTCGCCCATGGCATTGCCCTGGCCGATCCAGATGCCCAGCTCCAGCTCGTAGTCCAGGCGAGCGCAAGGGCCGAAGGTCGGCTCGGTCTGGCCGGCTGGCAGGGTCTGGCCTTTCGGGCGGCGGACCTCGGTGCCCGACGGGCGAATCGTCGACGCGCGGCCGTGGTAACCGATCGGCACATACTTGTAGTTGGGCAGCAGCGGGTTGTCCGGGCGGAACAGCTTGCCGACGTTTTGCGCGTGCTCGATGCCCACGTAGAAGTCGGTGTAGTCGTTGATCCTGGCCGGCAGGTGCATTTGGCAATCGGCAGCCGGGCGCAGCGCAGCTTGCAGTTTGCCTTGCTGTTCGCTGCCTTCGGCCAACAGTTCCAGCAGGCGTTCTCGCAGGGCCACGCGCGGGCCACGGCCGAGTTCGAAAAATGCGTTCAGTTGGCCGCCGGCGGTGGCTTCAACGGCCCGGCGGGCTTCGCCTTCAAAGCATTCCAGCGCGGCGTGCAGATCAAGAATCTGCTCGCCAATCGCCACGCCACTGCGCGGTGCCGAGCCATTAACGCTGAACACCCCCAACGGCAGGTTTTGCAGCGGGAAATCCCGGTGACCGTTGGCGGAAACCACCCAACTGCGGGTGAGATTAGGCTGAGTCATGGGTTATCTCCGATTCGGGTTGAAGGTTGCAGGGAGCGAGGCCCAGCAAGCGTCGTAGGAAGGTTGCAGCTGCGGGCATTCCAGCGCGAACTGTGTAGGACGCAGCACCTGGCTGGTCTCGAACATGAACGCCATGGTGTTATCAATCTTGTGGGGCTCAAGCGTCGCGTTGATGGCTTTGGTGCAAGTCTCGCCATCCGGGCCGTGGGCGCTCATGCAGCTGTGCAACGACGCGCCGCCGGGCACGAAGCCTTCAGCCTTGGCGTCGTAGGCACCCTGGATCAGGCCCATGTATTCGTTCATCAGGTTGCGGTGGAACCACGGTGGCCGGAAGGTGTTTTCGGCGACCATCCAGCGGGGCGGGAAGATCACGAAGTCGAGGTTGGCCAGGCCGTGCACGCTGGTGGGCGAGGTCAATACGGTGAAGATCGAGGGGTCCGGGTGATCGAAGCTCACGGTGCCGATGGTGTTGAAACGACGCAGGTCGTATTTGTACGGCACGTTGTTGCCGTGCCACGCCACCACGTTCAGCGGCGAATGGTCGAGCTGGCAGCCCCACAGTTCACCGAGGAATTTCTGCACCAGCGTGGTCGGTTGCTTGAGGTCTTCGTAATGGGCGACCGGCGTGAGGAAATCCCGTGGGTTGGCCAGGCCGTTGCTGCCGATAGGACCAAGGTCCGGCAGGCGCAGTGGCGCGCCATGGTTCTCGGCGACGTAACCGCGGGCCTGGGCATCCAGCAGTTCGACGCGGAATTTCAGGCCGCGGGGCAGCACGACGATTTCCAGTGGCTCGACTTCCAGCACACCCAGTTCGGTCGCAATGCGCAGGCGGCCCTGCTCGGGAACGATCAACAGTTCGCCGTCCGCGTTGAAGAACACGCGGTCCATCGAACGGTTGGCGCGGTAGTTGTAGATGCTGATGCCCGAGGGTTTTTCCGATCCGGAATTGGCGACCATGCCTACAAGGCCATCGATGAAATCTGTCGGCTCACCCGGAATATCCAGCGGGTTCCAGCGCAGGCGGTTGGGCGTCACAGCGCCCAGCGGTCCACCGGCCAATTGCCGTTCCAGCTTGACGAACGCCGGGTGATTGGCCGACGGCTGGATGCGGTACAACCAGGTGCGCCGGGCTTCGCTGCGGGCCATGGTGAAGGCGGTGCCGGAGAAGAGTTCGGTGTACAGCCCGTAGGGCGCTTTCTGCGGGGCGTTCTGGCCGACGGGCAATGCACCGGGCAAGGCTTCAGTGGCAAATTCATTGCCAAAACCCGATTGGTATTCGAGGGTCATGGATCATCCTCTGAGCGGAAGTTGTTTTTATCGTAATCCAGTTACGCATAACGTAATTTGATACCTGTTGACCGTCAAGCTATAAAGACGCCCATTCGTCTTTCGGATTCATGCCCTCCATGGAAAAGCCGCCCGCCCCCCGCGACACCGGTAAACAGAAAGTCCGCTCGGCTGAAGTGGGCACCGACATCCTCAAGGCCCTGGCTGAACTGTCGCCGGCCACCTCGTTGTCGCGTCTGGCCGAGCACGTGCAAATGCCAGCGAGCAAGGTCCACCGTTATTTGCAGGCGCTGATTGCCTCGGGTTTTGCCGAACAGAACACCGCCACCAACCATTACGGCCTGGGCCGCGAAGCCTTGCGCGTGGGGCTGGCCGCGCTGGGCAGCATGGACGTGCTGAAAGTCGCCGCCCTGCCCCTGGCGGAACTGCGGGATGAGTTGAATGAAACCTGCTTCCTGGCCGTCTGGGGTAACCAGGGCGCGACGGTGGTGCATATCGAGCCGGCGGTGCGCGCGGTGACGGTGGTCACGCAATTGGGCTCGGTGTTGCCGTTGCTCAGTTCGTCCACCGGGCTGGTGTTCAGCGCGTTCCTGCCGTCGCGGGAAACCGTGGAGTTGCGCGAGCGGGAGATTCAGGCGGGCGTTGCCCATGCGTTGGCGGATGACCAAACCTACGCCACCACCTGCGAACAGATCCGCCAGCGCGGCTTGCACTTTGTGCATGGTTTGCTGATGCCGGGTGTGGACGCGTTGTCGGCGCCGGTGTTCAACGCGGTCGGGCAAGTGGCGGCGGTGTTGACCGTGGTGGGGCCGACGTCGCTGTTCCATGCCGATGAAGACGGCCCGGCGGCGAAGCGTTTGCTGGCGGCGACCCAGGCGGTGAGTTGGCGCATGGGTTATCAGCCGTAACGCTCAGTATCAGGCACCCAACAGAACAAAATGTGGGAGCGGGCTTGCTCGCGAATGCAGTCTGTCAGTTAAAGCATCAGTGACTGATACACCGCATTCGCGAGCAAGCCCGCTCCCACATTTGATCTTCATTGTTTGACGAATAGTGCATGGCTTCAAGCCATCAAGCCCAGCGTCTTGGCCTTGGCCACCGCCTGGGTACGCCGCTCCACCCCCAACTTGCTGTGAATCCTCCGCGCATGGGTTTTTACCGTGTGCAGCGAGATAAACAATTGGCTGGCAATTTCCAGATTGGAATTGCCCTGGGCAATCAGTTGCAGCACCTCAAGCTCGCGCTGGCTCAGGGGATTTTCCCCCGCCGCCGCCGGGCATTCCTGCGGCTCCAGCCCCAACGCACTCAACAACCCCGGTTGCCTGAGGCGCAGCTCGCGAATCGCCTGCTGTACCTGGCAACGCCCCGCCAGTTCCAATCCGGCTTCCAGCGAGCGCACGGCCAACGGGCGATCGCCGACTTGCCAGGCCACTTCCCCCAGCACCAAGTGCAACTCCGCTTCCAGGCACAGCATGCCCCGCTGACGGGCGGCCTCCAGTAACGCACTCAGGCGGGCGACAGGCTCTTCGGCGCGATGCAATTTCACTTCGGCCAGCACCTGCAAATATTCAAGCCTGGGGATCAACTCCAGGGTGGCCGGCGGTGCTTGTTTCGCCTTGGGGCCACGGTAGTGCCGCAGCACCCGGGTCACCGCCTCCAGGGTCAGTTCGGCGCGACCCTGTTGCAGCCAGAAATGCCCGCTGAGCAACAGCAATACGGCGCGATAGACGGTGTCGGGCACCTGGCGTTGCTGCATCAGGCGCTCAGCGTCGCGCAACTGGATAAACGCCTGGGCGTAATCGCCCTTGTTGGCGGCCAATAGCGCCAGTCCCAGGTAGCCGTAGAGCACGCGTTTGTCCTGGCTGTGCAGGCACATGCCCAGGCCGGATTCGAAGCATTCGGCGGCCACGGCGTCGTGGCCCTGGCGCAGCGCCAGGTGCCCACGTCGCAAGCAAATCCGCCCCATCAACGGCCCGGCTTTAAGCCGCTGTTGCACCAGCATGCGCTGCACATTTTCCAGCAGGCTCTGGGCCCGATACGGCGCGCCGCGCTGCTCCAGCAACTGCGCATGATCGAGCTCCAACAATGCCTCCAACAGCAGTGAGCCGTGGGAGCGCGCCAGGCACAACGCCTCGCGGTTCAGCGCCTGGGCCACATCCAGCTCGCCACGCAGCAAGGCTTGCTGGGTCAGGCCCGACAGGCACATCAGGCGCGACGTCCAGGCGCTCTCGGGCAAGTCTTGCAGGGCTTCGAGAAAATGTTCCCGGGCCCGTGCGGCTTCGCCGCCCAGATGCAACAGCCAACCCCATTGCGCCTGCCAGCGGGCCAGCAGATAACGCTGCAGGTGCGCGGTCGGTTGCGGAGTGAAACGCGCCAGTTGGTCAATGCACAACGCCGCCTGGTCGAAACGCCCGGCAAACAGCAACGCCGCCGTTACCAAGCCCACCAGTTGCGCCGAGCCCAGCATCAATTCATCACCATGCTGCTCATGCAGGCGCAACAACAGCACCGCGTTTTGCTGGCGGAACAGGTCTTCAAAACTGAAGTGCTGCAACAGGCTCACAGCCACTTCGTACTCTTCGGCCTGCAACGCTTGCTCAAACGCTGCTTGCCAGTCCTCGGCGGCGGTAAACCATTGGCACGCGCGCCGGTGCCAGGAGCGCCTGGCTGGCCAGGGTTCGGCGCGCATCAGTTGGGCCAGTGGCGGGAAGACTTGCAGCCAGTCGGTGGACTCTTCCCAGGGCTCGATAAAGGCGCCCAGCGTCTGCAAGTCTCGCAGGTAGTCGCCACCGTCACCAAAGCCGAACAGGTGGTCACACAAGCTCGGGTTGAAGCGTGGCAGGTGCGCGAGCACGCGCCAGGCCTCAGCCAATTCCGGCGCCAGGCCCGTGAACAGTTCGTGTTGCAGGTAGTCGAGCAAGGTTTTGTCCGGGTGCCCGTCGCCTTCAAGCAATCCGATACGCACTCCGGCGCACCAGCCGGCGCTGAACTGCAATACCTTGTCGGCGCTGGGCCCGGCCAAGTGCTGGATTTCGCTGGGGTCAAACGCCAACTCGGCAGCGCTGCATTCCCACAGTTCATCATCAAGCAACAGCCTGGGCCAGTTGCAGGCCGGCCGCCGCCGCGCGCCGATCCACCAGGTCAAGGCCGGGCTGCTGGCGGCCAGGATGCGGTCAAGCAACCCATCCAGTTCAGGCGCCGGCACGCGGCAGAAGTCATCGAGAAACAACCAGGCCGGCGCTTGCCAGCGGTTCAGGGCCAGCAGCAACGTGGGCTCATCAACAAAGTCGAGGCCAAGGCTTTGCGCCAGGCGCTGACACAAATCCGAGGCCACGCCATTCAGCGGCAACCAGTACACCTGGCACTGCGAAGGCGCCTGCAACGCGCACTCGGCGAGCAATGCACTCTTGCCACTGCCGGCCGGGGCGCAGAGCAACTTCACCCGTGCCGTGGCGTTGAGCAGCGGCACGGCCAGGCGCGGGCGCAACAGATGATGGGGAGACAAGCGTGGCATGAATCCAGGACGATCCAGACAACGGGTCATGGCGGTCATTACTGCGTCCCTGTTTTTTATTATTAGGCGGCGTGCGCCCTACCCTAGTCCTGTGGCTGGCGGTTGTTGAGGAGTATTCAGCAGGCTGATTGGCGGGCATAAAAAAGCCGGGAGCCAAAAGGCCACCCAGCACTCGTTCTAAAGGTGGAACACCGTAAATGTGGGAGCGGGCTTGCTCGCGAAGGCGGTGTATCAGTCACTGATGCTTTAACTGACAGACCGCCTTCGCGAGCAAGCCCGCTCCCACAGTTTCATCGCATTTCAATCAGGTTTTAGCGCACGCCTTCCGAGCGCAATGCTGCCGGCGTGTAGTCGGCCGCCTTGGCCGCAAAGCCGAACACAAAGCTGCTCTTCTCTTCGTTCTTCATGCCCAGGGCGATGTAGCGCCCGGCGATGATGTCGTACAGGGTTTCGACGGTGTAGGCCGGCACCTGATGGTCGTAGTAGAACTGCGCGTGACCTTCAGCAACACGCCACAGCTGGCCGCGGCCGTCGTAGTGGTCCACCAGCGCCACCTGCCAGCTGTCTTCGTCGATGTACATGTGGCGCTTGGCGTAGATGTGCCGCTCGCTCGGCTTGACCGTGCCGATCACTTCCCAGACCCGGTGCAGCTCGTAGCGGGTCAGGTCCTGGTTGATGTGGCCGGCCTTGATGATGTCGTCGTACTTGAGAGTCGGCGAATCGAGCTTGTAGCTGTTGTAGGGAATGTACATCTCCTTCTTGCCCACCAGCTTCCAGTCGTAGCGGTCGGGGGCGCCGGAGAACATGTCGAAGTTATCCGAGGTGCGCAGGCCGTCGGCCGCAGTGCCCGGCCCGTCGTAGGCCACTTGCGGCGCACGGCGTACCCGGCGCTGGCCGGCGTTGTAGACCCAGGCCAGGCGCGGTTCCTTCACCTGGTCGAGCGTCTCATGCACCAACAGTACGTTGCCGGCCAGGCGCGCCGGGGCGGTCACCGATTGTTTGAAGAAGGTCAGTACGTTGGCGCCCTTGACCGGGTCCATGTCCGGGATCAGTTGCGGCACGGCCACTTCTTCCTCGAAACGGATCGGCGTGTAGCTGCCGTTGGTTTGCGGCGTGGCCTGGGTAATGATGCGGCGCAGGTTGCCGCCGTGGTAACGGGTGATGTGGTTCCACAGCACCTCAACGCCGTTCTTCGGAATCGGGAACGCGTAGTAGCGGTTGCCGGTGAAGTTCTCCAGGCCATTGCCGTCGTTGATCGCATGCACGTTGAGCGCGCTGCGCTTGATCGACTCGTAGATCTCCGGCGGCAGGTTGACCGTGCGGTGGGTCGGGTACACGGGGATCTTGTAGGTTTGCGGGTAGCGCTTGAACATCGCCACCTGGCCTTCGGAGAGTTTGTCCTTGTACTTGTCGACCGTGGCGGCGGTGATCACGAACAGCGGCTTTTCATTGGCAAACGGGTCAGCGAGGAAGCCTTTGCTGTCCACCGCCCCGGCGTTTTTCGGGATACCACCGGTCCATGCCGGGATCGAACCATCGGCGTTACCGGCCTTCTCGGCGCCCACCGGGGTCAGGGTAGTGCCGAGCTTGGCCGCTTCTTCCGGCGACACTGCGGCCATCACGTTGGCGGCCAACAGGCTCAGGGCCAACACCCCGCATTGCAGAATCATTTTGCGCATAGTCTCTTGTCCTTACTTAAGCCAAATCAGAAGTTCACGCCAAAGCTGAGGGCGATGAAGTCGCGGTCGGTGAGGGTGTTGTAGTCACCGCCAAAAAAGTCGGTGTAGCTCAGGCTCGCGGTGTAGGTGTTGCGGTAGTCCGCATCCACGCCGACGCTGATGGCCTTGGCGCCTTCGTTGAACAGGCCGTTGGGGCCGTAGCCGCTGACGTCCTGGGACCACGACACGTTGGGCTTGAGGTTGACCCCGGCGAATACGTTGTTGTAATCGAGGATGGCCCGGGCGCGATAACCCCAGGAGTTGGCCGTGACAAACCCATCGGTGTCGCCGCCGAACCCGTACTGGCCGTAGACCGAGTCACGGCCATAACGCAGCTTGGATTTCGCCTCCAGCCCGCCGACGTGCACAAAGGCCGCCTCGCCCACCAGGGTCAGGCGTTCGGCGCCCAGTACCTGGTCGAAGAATTGGGTCATGGTGCTCTGGATCTGGGTGATTTCCTTGCGGCGGTAGCCGGCGTTGTCGGCACCGAAGGAACTGCTGATCGGTGAAGCGGCGTTGCCGGCAATCGGGTTGACCAGGGCCAGCGTCAGGTCGGTGGTGTTGAGTTGTACGGGAGCATTCGGGCGGTAGCTGATTTCGCCGGTCCAGGCGGTGCCGGTGGGCAAGGTGGTGGAGAAACTGGCACCGAACAGGCGGATATTTTCCGGGTAGTCGAGGTAATACTGGCCGCGACCGAGCATCGTGCTTTGCGCCAGGCCGGCCCCGGTACCCGGGGCGATCCCGTTGGCCGCGTTGGCAATAGCGCCAATGGTTGCCAGGTTGGTGTTGGCGGTGATGGTACCGACGGTGGGCGTGCGGCTGTGATAGTTCATGAAGTACAGGCCGTACTCGGTGTCATCTCCCAGCCAGCGCAACGCCATGCCGAACTGGCCGCCATCGCGCGCCTCGCGGTCTTTTGCACGCTGCACCACTACGCCTTCTTTCGTAACCTGGAAGCCCTGGCCAAACGCCGCCGCTACCGGTTGCAATGGTGCAATCGCCGGGCTGCCGACGGTGTAGTTGCCGTTGCAGCCATGGGCCACCACGTCGTTACCGAAGAAGGTGCCGCAGTTGTCCACCACGGTGTTTTCCCAGTTCAACTGGTAGAAACCTTCCACGCTCAACTGGTTGGTGAGGCTTTGGGAGGCGAACACCATGTTGACCGGAATCAGGCCCTCCTTGATCTCGGCGCCAGGGCGGCGGAACGCGGAAACGTCGATGGGGTTGATGCTGTTGATGGAGTTGCCGATGAACGTACTTTCCCCCCAACTGACCACCTGTTTACCGACGCGCACGTTGCCCGGCAAATCGCCGATGGAATAGTTGTGATAGACAAATGCATCGAGTAATTCGTAGCCGGAAGAGCGCGCGCCTTCGTCGCGGTGGTTATTGCTGATCTGCTTGAATTCGCGGTCTTCGTCCTGCAGTTCGAAGTCGTACCAGTACTTGCCGCGCACGAACACGCCGCTGTCGCCGTACTTGAGTTCCAGGTCGTGGATGCCCTTGAAGATCTTGGAGAAGGTCTCACCCTTCTTGAAGTTCAGGCGACCATCATCGCCGGTGGAAGCCTGGCCCGTTCCGCCGTTGGGAATGCCCACCAGCTTCTTGTCGGCATCGCGCATGCCCCAGCTGGCACCGACCGACAGCGAGGAATCGAATTGCCCTTCGATCTCGCCGATGTTGAACGAAACAGCCTGCGCCTGGGCACAGCAACCCAAAGCAACCGCAGCGGCCAGCGCCTGTGGCCTGAAGATGGCGCGCATTTTTGTTTTTGTCATGCGTCTTCCCCGGTGGTGTGACAGAAGGCCCCACCCTACTGCCCGCGATCAAGAGCGATAAGCGCACCAAGGAGGTATTCGTGTTGTCGCTCGAAAGGATGAGAGGGCGCTCTGGCCGGGGTCTTGGAGAGGCCATGGACGAGATGGATGAAGGATTATCAGGAGGATGGATGAGGTGTTATTGCCACTGTTGCGGGTTTGGTAACAGTCCTTGTCTCGAATCGCTATTTTTCATTTTGTAACAAAAGCCTATTCTTGCCTGGCTTTCAGGGCAAACCGCCCGCTTCCAGAACCTGGAGGAGCAGCCAGTTTTTTATGGATTGATCAATATTTTCAATCTGTTACCGGTGTTCACTGACGTTGATTTATTGCTCCTTGATCAAACGTCTTACTTCAGCCGCTGCCTTTGCAGCGGCTTTTTTTATGCCTAAAATAAAGCGGGGCGCCATGGCGCCCCGCTTGATTAAAACTTTTTCACGTAATGATCACAGGCTGTACTTCTGCAGGTTGGCCATCATCTCCTTCAAGGCCTCGATGTTGTCCTTGGGGTGAGCGGCCCCGTCGAAGTCACAGATTTGCTGCCAGTGGGCGGCGACATCATCCGGGGAGAACCCGGCTTCAGGGTCGAACCCCACCCCCAGGCTGCGCTCCCAGCGGGTCTTGCCGATCCAGCCGCCGCCCACCTCAAACAGCCCGGAGGTTTCCTGACACGCCTCGCTGCCAAGGTACACCACCAGCGGGCTGATCAATTCCGGCTTGAGGCGTTCGAAGACTTGCGGCGGGATCAGGCCTTCGGTCATACGTGTACCGCCGGTGGGGGCGATGGCGTTGACCAGGATGTTGTTCTTGCGGCCTTCCAGCGCCAGGGTGCGGGTCAGGCCGTACAGGCCGAGCTTGGCCATGCCGTAGTTGGACTGGCCGAAGTTGCCGTAGATACCGGAGGTGGAGGCGGTGAAGATCACCCGGCCGTAGGCTTGTTCACGCAGGTGGGGCCAGGCGGCGCGGGTGACTTTGTAGGCGCCTTCGACGTGTACGCGGTAGACCAGGTCCCAGTCGCTGTCTTCCATTTTGTGGAAGGTTTTGTCCCGCAGGATCCCGGCGTTGTTGACCACGACGTCGATGCGGCCGAAGGCGTCGAGGGCGTTCTGGACGATTTTGTCGCCGTCGGTGACGGAGTCGTGGTTGGCTTCGGCGATACCGCCGGCCTCGCGGATTTCGGCGACGACGCGGTCGGCCGCCGAGGCGTTGGCGCCTTCGCCCTGGGTTGAGCCGCCAAGATCGTTGACCAGCACTTTGGCGCCGTGTCTGGCGAACAGGAGTGCGTGGGCGCGGCCTAGTCCGCCGCCGGCACCGGTGACGATCACGACCTTGTCTTGGAACTGCACAGGCTCACTCATTGGGGACTCCAGGGGTGGTTAGGGGTGGATGGGTTGAGTGTCAGGCACGGGGCCTGGGGTCACAATAAATACGGCTGGGGGTGAATGGTGCGCGATAAGGCTGGGGGATGATTGGTGTGGGGT
>NZ_JACARS010000020.1:0-31347 GCF_013386485.1 Pseudomonas sp. P7758
CAAAGCCGGAGTGAGGGCACACCGAGCCTAGGCGAGGTGCCGAGTGGTGGGGCAAGAGCGTTTTGCTTACTTTTGCGCTTTTCAAAAGTGAGCCGCTGTAAGAGCGGAACCAATAGCGGCCATAACCGCAGCAACGGATATGCCCCCAACCTGAAAACCTACTTCTTTTTCTTCGGAACCCGCACCAACTGCGTGTCGGAGTAGATGTCATGCCAGCCACGCTTCTGCTTGTCGAACAACGACCAGATAAACCCAAGCCCCAGGCACAACCACGAAGCAATCGACACCACAAACCGCAACAACGCCTGCCACAGACTAATCCGCGACCCATCAGCGTTCTGCACCCGCACCCCCCAAACCTGCATCCCCAGGGTCTGCCCCGAGTGCGTCCAGAACTTGGCAAAAAACCCAAACAACACAAAAAACAAAATCGTCGACAACAGCGGATCACCATCCAGCGCGCCGGATTCGGAAAGCGCCCGCAACTTGGCCTCACCGACAAACCCCATCCACACCAGCTTGTAGATAAAGGCCGTGACGATCAGCAGGGCGGTGCACAACAGGAAGTCATAGAACATCGCTGCCAGACGACGGCCCAGGCCTACGGCGGGAAACTCGCCTTGGGGGCTCAGCAGGTGTTTCGACATGGCATGGCTCTCGGCAGGAAAAAAGCCATTTTACGGAAGAACGCCCATAAAAAAGCCCCTGATGTCATATCAGGGGCTTTTTGTCGCAGCAAGGATCAGCCTTCTGCTTGTACTTCGTCGGCTTGCATGCCTTTCTGGCCTTGCACCGCGATGAAGGTCACTTTCTGGCCTTCTTTCAGGCTTTTGAAGCCGTTGCCCTGAATAGCGCGGAAGTGGACGAACAGATCCGGACCGCTTTCTGGAGTGATAAAACCAAACCCTTTTTCGTCGTTAAACCACTTGACGGTACCGCTCTGACGATCAGCCATTTTCTTATTTCCTTGACGCAAAAAAATTAATGACAGCCCCTTTCACATGAAAGAGTACTGGGCTGGGTTGCAGGAAAGTAAGAGACGTCGAACGGGTTGTAGCAAACTTTGGCTACTGCCCAGGTCCAGGTTCAAAGCGACCCATGCAAACACAGTGGGCAAACTCTACGCCAACTAATACAGAAAAAACAAGCCCCGGCAAAACCCCAGGTTTTGCTCGGCCTCGTTACACTTCTGTCCACAATGTGGAACGCGTTTATTCGATAGAATTCGTCACTTGTTATAGGTGACTGAACATAACATTGACTATCGTCAATGCACTTTAATGTGGCGGTTGCGTTACAGATTAGTGCACGTTAACGCAACCGCGTTACTTATAGGAACAGTCAATCAACCACGGTAGTAACGTTGTGGCACGAATGGCATTTTACTTACACGTAGTGGCACCTTTTTCCCACGTACCAACGCAGATACTTCGGTATCCAGTGCGATGAAAGCGCTGTCCAGATAACCCATGGCCAGCGGGCCGCCCAGGCTCGGGCCAAAACCGCCGCTGCAGACGCTGCCGATCACGGTGCCATGTTCGTCGACGATTTCTGCGCCTTCACGGACCGGCGTGCGTTCCTGTGGCAACAGGCCTACGCGTTTGCGGCTGACGCCGGTTTGTTGCTGGGTGAAGATCGCATCGGCGCCCGGGAAGCCACCGGCGCGTGCGCCATCAGCACGACGGGCCTTGGAAATTGCCCACAACAGGCTGGCTTCAATCGGCGTGGTCTCGGTGTTCATGTCATGGCCATAAAGGCACAGGCCGGCTTCCAGGCGCAGGGAGTCGCGGGCGCCCAGGCCGATGGCCTGTACTTCGGTTTCGGCCAGCAGGCTGCGGGCCAGGGCCTCGGCGTTCGCCGCCGGTACCGAGATTTCGAAGCCGTCTTCGCCGGTGTAGCCCGAGCGGCTGACGTAGCAGTCCACGCCCAGCAGGCGGGTCGGTGCGAATTGCATGAAGGTCATGTGCTTGACCTCCGGCGCCAGGCGCGCCAGCACGCTGACGGCAGCCGGGCCTTGCAGGGCCAGCAGGGCGCGTTCCTCGAACAGTGGCTCGATGGTGCACTGGTCACCGATGTGCTGGCGCAGGTGGGCCAGGTCCTGGTCCTTGCAGGCGGCGTTGACCACCAGGAACAGTTCGTCGTTACCGAGGTTGGCGACCATCAGGTCATCCAGGATGCCGCCTTGCTCGTTGGTGAACATCGCATAACGCTGCATGCCCACCGGCAGGTCGATGATGTCCACCGGCACCAGGGTTTCCAGGGCCTTGGCGGCACCGGCGCCGGTCAGGCGGATCTGGCCCATGTGCGACACATCGAACAACCCGGCCTGTTCACGGGTGTGCAGGTGTTCTTTCATCACGCCCAGCGGGTATTGCACCGGCATGTCGTAGCCGGCGAAGGGCACCATGCGTGCGCCCAGTTCGATGTGCAGGGCGTGCAACGGGGTTTTCAACAGGGTTTCGGTGGACATATTCAGCTCCTGAAAAACGTGCGGACGCGCTTATAGGCGTCAGCACTCGATAATGTTGACCGCCAAACCGCCACGGGCGGTTTCCTTGTATTTGCTTTTCATGTCAGCGCCGGTCTGGCGCATGGTGCGGATGACCTTGTCGAGGGACACGAAGTGTTGCCCGTCGCCGCGCAGGGCCATGCGCACCGCATTGATGGCCTTGACCGAACCCATGGCGTTGCGCTCGATGCAGGGCACCTGCACCAAGCCGCCGATGGGGTCGCAGGTCAGGCCGAGGTTGTGTTCCATGCCGATCTCGGCGGCGTTTTCTACCTGGGAAACCGTACCGCCCAACACTTCGCAAAGGGCGCCGGCAGCCATGGAACAGGCCACGCCGACTTCCCCCTGGCAGCCGACTTCGGCGCCGGAGATCGAGGCGTTTTCCTTGTATAGAATGCCGATGGCTGCGGCGGTGAGCAGGAAGCGCACCACTCCGTCTTCGCTGGCCCCCGGGATAAAGCGCATGTAGTAGTGCAACACCGCCGGCACAATCCCGGCCGCACCGTTGGTGGGCGCCGTCACCACGCGCCCGCCATTGGCGTTTTCTTCGTTGACCGCCAGGGCGTACAGGTTGACCCAGTCCAGCACCGACAGCGGGTCGCGCAGCGCCGATTCCGGGTTCTTGCACAGTTGGCGATGCAACGCGGCGGCGCGGCGCTTGACCTTCAGCCCTCCCGGCAAAATCCCTTCGTTGCGACAGCCCGCGTCCACGCAGTCCTGCATCACCTGCCAGATCTTCAGCAGGCCGGCGCGGGTTTCCGCTTCCGGGCGCCAGGCGCTTTCATTGGTCAGCATCACCTGGCTGATGGACAGCCCATAGGTGGCGCAATGGCCGAGCAAGTCCTTGGCACTTTTGAACGGGAACGTCAGGGGCGTGGCGTCTTCGACAATCCGGTCGTGGCCGGCGGCGTCTTCATCCACCACAAAACCGCCGCCCACCGAGTAGTACTCGCGGCTGCGAATCTGCAAGCCGGCGGCGTCGAAGGCGCGGAAGATCATGCCGTTGGGATGATAGGGCAGGGGTTTGCGAATCATCGCCAGGTGTTCTTTCTCGTTGAACGCAATGCTGTGTTCGCCGAGCAGGTTCAAGCGTGCGTTGCCGCGAATTTCCAACAGGCGGGCGGCAACGGTTTCGGTGTTCACGGTGTCCGGGTGCTCGCCTTCCAGGCCCAGCAATACGGCCTTGTCACTGCCGTGGCCTTTGCCGGTGGCGCCGAGTGAGCCGTAGAGCTCCACCTTGACGCAGGTGGTGGCGCCCAGCAGGTTGTCGCGCTTCAGTCCCTCGACGAATCGAGCGGCAGCGCGCATCGGGCCGACGGTGTGGGAGCTGGAGGGGCCGATGCCAATCTTGAACAGGTCGAACACGCTTAAAGACATGGTTGTTCTCCGGTTTCTTATTATTGATCGGATGTACGCGGTCCAATGTGGGAGCGGGCTTGCTCGCGAAAGCGGTGGGTCAGTCACCAGATGTATCAACTGACACTCCGCATTCGCGAGCAAGCCCGCTCCCACATCAGGTTACGCGTAGCTTTCGATCGACGGGCAAGCGCACACCAAATTGCGATCGCCAAACACGTTGTCGACCCGGCCAACCGGCGGCCAGTACTTGGCTTCGATCAACGACGCCACCGGGTACACCGCTTGTTCACGGCTGTATGGGTGGCTCCATTCGCCAACCAGTTCCGCGGCAGTGTGTGGCGCGTTTTTCAGCGGGTTGTCGTCCTTGTCCAGCGAGCCATTTTCCACCGCGCGGATTTCTTCGCGGATGGCGATCATCGCGTCGCAGAAGCGGTCCAGTTCTTCCCTGGATTCGCTTTCGGTCGGCTCGATCATCAAGGTGCCGGCCACCGGGAACGACATGGTCGGCGCATGGAAACCAAAGTCGATCAGACGCTTGGCCACGTCATCCACGCTGATGCCGCTGCTGTCTTTCAACGGGCGCAGGTCGAGGATGCATTCGTGGGCCACCAGGCCGTTGCTGCCGGTGTACAGCACCGGGTAGTGCTCTTCCAGGCGACGGGAAATGTAGTTGGCGTTGAGGATCGCCAGCTGCGAAGCGCGCTTGAGGCCCGCGCCGCCCATCATGCTGATGTACATCCAGGTGATCGGCAAAATGCTCGCGCTGCCGAACGGTGCGGCGCAGACCGCGCCTTCCTTGCGTTCCATCGCGGCATGGCCGGGCAGGAACGGCGTCAGGTGGGATTTGACGCCAATCGGGCCGACGCCCGGGCCGCCACCACCGTGGGGAATGCAGAAGGTCTTGTGCAGGTTCAAGTGGGACACATCGCCGCCGAACTTGCCCGGGGCGCAGAGGCCGACCATCGCGTTCATGTTGGCGCCGTCGATGTACACCTGGCCGCCGTTGTCGTGAATGATCCCGCAGATTTCGCGGATGCCTTCTTCGAACACGCCGTGGGTGGACGGGTAGGTGATCATCAGCGCTGCGAGGTGCTCGCGGTGCTCGATGGCCTTGGCACGCAGGTCGTCGATGTCGACGTTACCGCGTGCATCGCAGGCGGTGACCACGACGCGCATGCCGGCCATGTTGGCGGTGGCCGGGTTGGTGCCGTGGGCCGACGACGGGATCAGGCAGATGTCGCGGCGTTCTTCGCCACGGCTCTGGTGATAGGCACGGATGGCCAGCAGGCCGGCGTATTCGCCCTGGGAACCGGCGTTCGGTTGCAGGGAAATCGCGTCGTAACCGGTGGCCGCGCAGAGCATGGCTTCCAGTTCGGTCGTCAGTTGCTGGTAGCCGGCGCTTTGCGAGGCCGGGGCGAACGGGTGCAGGGCACCGAACTCGGCCCAGGTCACCGGGATCATTTCGCTGGCGGCGTTGAGCTTCATGGTGCACGAGCCCAGCGGGATCATGGTGCGATCCAGGGCCAGGTCCTTGTCGGCCAGTTTGCGCAGGTAGCGCATCAGCTCGGTTTCGGAGTGGTAACGGTTGAACACCGGGTGGCTGAGAATTGGCGACTGGCGCAGCAGCGCGGCCGGCAGGGTGCTTTCAACGCTGGCAGCCAATGCGGCGAAGTCCGGCAGGGCTTTACCGCCGGCGAACACGCTCCACAGGGTTTCGATGTCGGCTTGGGAGGTGGTTTCGTCCACCGACAGGCCAACGCGTTCGCCGTCGACCACACGCAGGTTGATGCGCTGGGCGCGAGCCTTGTCGTGCAGGGCAGCAGTTTGCGCGCCGGTCTTGATGGTCAGGGTGTCGAAGAAGTGGGCTTGTTCAACCGCCAGGCCCAATGCGCCCAAGCCTTTGGCGAAGATCGCGGTCAGGTGGTGAATGCGGTTGGCGATCTGGGTCAGGCCTTTCGGGCCGTGGTACACGGCATACATGCTGGCGATGTTGGCGAGCAATACCTGGGCGGTGCAGATGTTGCTGGTGGCCTTCTCGCGGCGGATATGTTGCTCGCGGGTCTGCATGGCCAGGCGCAGGGCCGGCTTGCCGAAACGGTCCACGGAGACACCGACCAGGCGGCCCGGCATGTCGCGCTTGAACGCATCCTTGGTGGAGAAGTACGCTGCATGCGGGCCACCGAAGCCCAGCGGCACGCCGAAGCGTTGTGCACTGCCGATGGCCACGTCGGCGCCGAACTCACCCGGCGGGGTCAGCAGGGTCAGGGCCAGCAGGTCGGCGGCCACGGCCACCAGCGCATTGGCGGCGTGGAAGCGCTCGGTCAGTTCGCGGTAGTCGAACACGTCACCGTTGCTCGCCGGGTATTGCAGCAGGGCGCCGAAGAAGGCGCTGACGTCGGTCAGTTCACGCTCGTCGCCCACGACCACGTCGATGCCCAGCGGCTCGGCACGGGTGCGCAATACGTCGAGGGTTTGCGGGTGGCTGTGCACGGAGGCGAAGAACGCGTTGCTGCCTTTGTTCTTGCTCAGGCGTTTGCAGAAGGTCATGGCTTCGGCAGCGGCGGTGGCTTCGTCCAACAGCGAGGCGTTGGCGATCGGCAGGCCGGTGAGGTCGCTGATCAGCGTCTGGAAGTTCAGCAGCGACTCCAGGCGGCCCTGGGAAATCTCCGGCTGATACGGCGTGTAGGCGGTGTACCAGGCCGGGTTTTCCAGGAGGTTGCGCAGGATCGGCGACGGTGTGTGGCAGTTGTAGTAGCCCTGGCCGATGTAGGTCTTGAACAGCTCGTTCTTGGCGGCAATCGCCTTGATCGAAGCCAGTGCGTCGGCTTCGCTCAGGCCGTCGCTCAGGCCCAGCACAGCGGTGCCCTTGATGCTTTCCGGGATCACGCTGGCGCTCAAGGCTTCCAGGGAATCAAAGCCCAGGGTGGCGAGCATGTGTTGCTCGTCGTCCTGGCGCGGGCCGATGTGGCGGGCGATGAATTCGTTGGCGGTGGTCAGATTAGTCATGGCGCGCTCCTCAGGCTTCAGCGTTGGCTTTGATCAGGCGGTCATACGCATCCTGATCCAACAGCTTAGCTACTGCGTCGGCATCAGCCGGTTTAAAGCGGAAGAACCAGCCTTCGCCCATCGGGTCTTCGTTGACCAGCTCGGGGCTGCCGTCCAGCTTGTCGTTTACTTCGAGGACTTCGCCGTCCAATGGCATGTATACGCCGCTGGCGGCCTTGACCGATTCAACGGTGGAGGCTTCTGCCCCTTTGTCGTAGGACTGCAGCTCAGGCAGTTGCACGAAAACCACATCACCCAGCGCGTTCTGCGCAAAAGCGGTAATGCCCACGGTCACGCTGCCGTCGGCTTCGGCGCGCAGCCATTCGTGATCTTCAGTAAAGCGCAACTCGCTCATGGAAACTCCTCAGGGCCAGATTCGTCTGGTGGACGGGATTGGAATAATGGGGAGTTGCTTAGCAAAATTGCGGCCAATGTTTTTTTATCGTTATAAAACAATTAGTTACTGATTATGGCGGGTGATGTTCGGAAGGTGGTTGTAGCGATATCGCTACAGCTGGGCCGTTGAAAAAAAGACTATGAGGATCAAAGCCTTGCATCGCGACGCCTGGGACGGTGTGTATTGATATCGTTCCACTGTAGCGCTTTCAGTACAGGCGGAGGTCGCTTTTGAGGGCGCCGTAGATCAAATGTGGGAGCGGGCTTGCTCGCGAAAGCGGTATGTCAGTGCCGAATGTATTGACTGACCCAACGCATTCGCGAGCAAGCCCGCTCCCACATGTTGATCGCGTGCAGTCAGTCAGGGCTTGTTGGGAATGCCGTACTTGCGCAAGCGGTGGGCAATGGCGGTGTGGGAGGTTTGCAGGCGGCTGGCCAGCTGGCGCGTGGACGGATAGCTGACATAGAGCTTCTCCAGCAACCCGCGCTCGAAGTCTTCCACCGCCTGCTCCAGGCTGTCGACTTCACCATCGTTCTGCCGCGCCACCGAGGTGCCGGCGATGTCCAGGTCGCCGATGTCCACCAGGCTGCTTTCGCAAATGGCCGCGGCGCGGAAGATCACGTTCTGTAATTGCCGCACGTTGCCCGGCCAGCGGTTGCCCAGCAGTGCAGGGTAGGTGCCCGGCGCCAGGCGGCAGACCGGGCGCTGGATCTGCGCGCAGGCCTGCTGCATGAAGTAGCGGGCCAGCAGCAGGATGTCCTGGCCGCGCTCGCGCAGGGGCGGCACTTCGACGTTGAGCACATTGAGGCGGTAGAACAGGTCTTCGCGGAAGGTGCCTTCGCTGACCATCTTTTCCAGGTCGCGGTGGGTGGCGCTGAGGATCCGCACATTGACCTTCACCTCACGGTCGCCGCCCACCCGGCGGAAGCTGCCGTCGTTGAGAAACCGCAGCAGCTTGGCCTGCAAGTACGGTGACATCTCGCCGATCTCGTCGAGGAACACCGTGCCCTGGTTCGCCAGTTCCATCAGCCCCGGCTTGCCGCCGCGCTGGGCACCGGTGAAGGCGCCGGGGGCGTAGCCGAACAGTTCGCTCTCGGCCAGGTTCTCCGGCAGCGCCGCGCAGTTCAGGGCCAGGAACGGCGCGCTGTGGCGCGCGCTGATGGCGTGGCAGGCACGGGCCACCAGCTCCTTGCCGGTGCCGGTCTCGCCCTGGATCAACAACGGTGCATCCAGCGCCGCCACCCGTTGCGCCCGCGCCTTGAGGGTGCGGATCGCCGGGGACTCGCCCAACAACGCGTCGAAACCTTCGGCGTGGTCATGGTGCAGCGCCGACAGTTGTTCGCCGATGCGGTTGGGTTGGTACAGGGTCAGCAGGGCGCCGGCGTCGGTGATCGGCGTGGCGTCCAGCAGCAGGGTCTGGCCGTTTACGCTGATTTCCCGCAGTGCCAGGCGAAAGCCGTGTTCCAGCAGGGTGGCCAGCAGGGTTGGGTCGTCGAACAGTTCGTTGATGCTTTCCCCGGCGGGTTCGCGACCGTACAAGGCGATCAGCGCCGGGTTGGCCAGCAGGATCTTGCCGGCGCTGTCCAGGGCCAGTACCGGGTCGGTCATGGCGGCGAGCAGGGCATCGAGTTGCAGGTGCTGGCGCTGGCCGGGGAGGATGTCGACCACGGTCACGGCTTGCACGCCGCGCACGCTGAACAGTGCATCACGCAGCTCTTCCAGTACCTCGGCGCTTAGGGTCGGGGCGTCGATGTAGACGTTGGGCGGAACCATTTCCACCGCATCCAGGTTCAGATTGCGCCCACCGAGCAAGGCCAGGACTTCCTGGGTGATGCCGACGCGGTCGATGAAGCTGACGTGGATACGCATGGGGCTGTTTTTGGTTCTGGCGAGCGAGAGGTGGCAAGTATGCCTTGGAGAAGATAGAGATCAAAATGTGGGAGCGAGCAAGCCCGCTCCCACATTTGATGGTTGGTGCCTGGGAAATCAGGTTATTCGAGGTGTTCGGGTTTGACCGGATCCCCAGGCTTCACATCCAGCTGATGCCGCACATCCTCAAACATCAAATCGTACTGCTTGTGCATCTGGCCATTGAGCACGGCAATCTTCGGCATGCCGTACTTCTGCGCGATGTTCATCGCCTGCCGGGCGAAGTCGAACGACTGGTCCTTGGGCAGGAAGAACTCTTCCTTGAGCTCCTTGCCCTGCACCGTGCCGTGCATCTTGAAGAGCATTCCCTTGCCTTCCTTTGGGTCCTGGCTGACTTCGTAGTCGATGCACAGGTTGTAGCTGTAGTCATCCTTGTTCAGCGCGTGGCGTTCGATGTGCAGGTGACCAGGTTCAAAGGTAGCCATAGGCGTTTCTCCTCTACTTCACAGGTAGGTGATGCCAGGTTTTGCGGTACTGATGCGGGTGCCGGCGCTGCCCTGGACGATCGCTTCGATGTCCGAGAGTGAACCGATCACTGCGGTTTTTCCAGTCTGGCGGGCGAACTCGCACGCGGCCTGGACCTTGGGTCCCATGGAGCCGGCAGCGAAGCCGAGCTTTTCGATTTCGTCCGGGTGCGCCTGGCCGATGGCTTTCTGGGTGGGCTTGCCGAAGTCGATAAAGGCGGCATTGACGTCGGTGGCGATCACCAGCAAATCGGCGTCCAGTTGCCCGGCCAGCAACGAGGAGCACAGGTCTTTGTCGATCACGGCTTCAATGCCCTTGAGCTTGCCGTCTTCGCCATACATCGTCGGAATCCCGCCGCCGCCGGCGCAGATCACGATGCTGCCTTTTTCCAGCAACCACTGGATCGGGCGGATTTCAAAGATCCGCTTTGGCCGTGGGCTGGCCACTACGCGGCGATACTTGTCGCCATCGGGGGCAATCGCCCAGCCTTTTTCAGCGGCCAGTTTTTCCGCTTCGGCTTTGGAGTACACCGGGCCGATGGGTTTGGTCGGGTTCTGGAAGGCCGGGTCCTTGGCGTCCACTTCCACCTGGGTCAGCAGCGTGGCGAACGGCACTTCGAAGTCCAGCAGGTTGCCCAGTTCCTGTTCGATGATGTACCCGATCATGCCCTCGGTTTCGGCTCCCAACACATCCAGCGGGTAAGGTGAAACCTGGGTGTAGGCGGCAGCCTGCAGCGACAGCAGGCCCACTTGCGGGCCATTGCCGTGGGCAATCACCAGCTCGTTGCCTTTGTGGATCTTGGCGATCTGTTCGGTGGCGATACGGATATTGGCCCGTTGATTGTCTGCGGTCATGGGTTCACCACGGCGCAGAAGGGCGTTGCCGCCCAGTGCAACGACGATACGCATATAAGGTTGTCCTTCCAGAATCCAGCGTTGTGAACACCGGGCCAAATGTGGGAGCGGTGTGGGTTTAGATATCCGCCAGCGCCGACACCAGGATCGCCTTGATGGTGTGCATGCGGTTTTCCGCCTGTTCAAAGGCAATGTTGGCCGGCGACTCAAACACTTCTTCGGTCACTTCCACGCCATTGGCCAGGTTCGGATAACGCGCGGCGATGTCCTTGCCGACCTTGGTCTCGCTGTTGTGGAACGCCGGCAGGCAGTGCATGAATTTCACGCGGGGATTGCCCGAGGCCTTCATCATCTTGGCGTTGACCTGGTACGGCAGCAGTTGCTCGATGCGCTCGTCCCACGCTTCCACCGGTTCGCCCATGGACACCCAGATATCGGTGTGGATGAAGTCCACGCCTTTCACCGCTTCCTTCGGGTCTTCGGTGATGGTGATGCGCGCGCCGCTTTCCTCGGCGAATGCCTGGCACTGCTTGATGAAGTCAGCATGGGGCCACAGGGCTTTCGGTGCGCCGATGCGCACGTCCATGCCCAGCTTGGCGCCAATCATCAGCAGCGAGTTGCCCATGTTGTAGCGGGCGTCGCCCAGGTAGGCGTAGCTGATGTCATGCAGCGGCTTGTCGCTGTGCTCGCGCATGGTCAGGGTGTCGGCGATCATCTGGGTGGGGTGGAATTCAGCGGTCAGGCCGTTGAACACCGGCACCCCGGCGAACTTGGCCAGTTCTTCGACGATTTCCTGTTCAAAGCCACGGTACTCGATGGCATCGAACATCCGGCCGAGGACGCGGGCGGTGTCTTTCATGCTTTCTTTGTGGCCGATCTGCGACGACACCGGGTCGATGTAGGTGACGTGGGCACCCTGGTCGTGGGCCGCGACTTCGAACGCGCAACGGGTGCGGGTCGAGGTTTTTTCGAAGATCAGCGCGATGTTTTTGCCCTTCAGGTGTGGACGCTCGGTGCCGGTGTATTTGGCGCGCTTGAGGTCGCGGGACAGGTCCAGCAGGTAGTGCAGCTCGCGAGTGGTGTGGTGCATCAGCGACAGCAGGCTGCGGTTGCGCATATTAAAAGCCATGGTGGATCTCCTTCTGTTTAGGTTATCCCCCTGGCCGGCGCCTTATGAGCGGCGGCCAGGGTTTGAATATCAGTAGTCGATTGGGTCGCGAATGATCGGGCAAGTCATGCAGTGGCCGCCGCCACGGCCACGGCCGAGTTCACCGGCGCTGATGGTGATGACTTCCACACCGGCCTTGCGCAGCAAGGTGTTGGTGTAGGTGTTGCGGTCGTAGCCGATCACCACGCCAGGCTCCACGGCCACTACGTTGTTGCCGTCATCCCACTGCTCGCGCTCGGCGGCGAAGCTGTTGCCGCCGGTTTCCACCACACGCAGGGCCTTGAGGTTCAGGGCGGCGGCGACGGTGTCGAGGAAGTTGGTTTTTTCGCGCTGGATGTCGATGCCGCCGGGTTTGGTCTCGTCCGGGCGCAGGGTGAAGGCGACGATCTGGTTGACCACTTCCGGGAAGATCGTGACCAGGTCGCGGTCGCAGAAGCTGAACACGGTGTCGAGGTGCATCGCCGCGCGGGATTTTGGCAGGCCGGCGACGATCACACGCTCCACGGCCTTGTGCTTGAACAGGTTCAGGGCGAGTTGGCCGATGGCCTGGCGCGAGGAACGCTCGCCCATGCCGATCAACACCACGCCGTTACCAATCGGCATCACGTCGCCGCCTTCCAGGGTGGCGTTGCCGTGTTCCTGGTCAGGGTCGCCGTACCACACCTGGAAGTCCGCGTTGGTGAACTCGGGGTGGAATTTGTAGATGGCGCTGGCCAGCAGGGTTTCCTGGCGTCGCGCCGGCCAGTACATCGGGTTCAGCGTCACGCCGCCGTAGATCCAGCAGGTGGTGTCGCGGGTGAACTGGGTGTTGGGCAGCGGCGGCAGGATGAAGCTTGAGTGGCCGAGGAAATCGCGGAACATCTCGATGGTCTTGCCACCGAAACTGCTCGGCAGGTCATCGGCCGACACGCCACCGATCAGGTACTCGGCGACCTTGCGCGGCTCCAGGCTGCGCAGCCACGAGCTGACCTCATTGACCAGCCCCAGGCCCACCTGGTTGGCGGTGATCTTGCGCTCCAGGATCCAGTCCAGCGCTTCGGGGATGGCGACGATGTCGGTCAGCAGGTTGTGCATTTCCAGCACATCGATGTCGCGCTCGCGCATCTTGGTCACGAAGTCGAAGTGGTCGCGCTTGGCCTGGGCTACCCACAGCACGTCATCGAACAGCAGTTCATCGCAGTTGTTTGGGGTCAGCCGCTGGTGGGCCAAACCTGGGGAGCACACCATGACTTTGCGCAGTTTGCCGGCTTCGGAATGTACGCCGTACTTCACTTTTTCCGTGGTCATTACAGATCCTCCAGTGAACAATGATTACAGGGTCAGGAAGCCGGAGTAGAGGCCATAGCCCGCCACGAGGGCGCCTATGACGACTGCGGCGAAAATCAGCTTCTCGACGTTGGTGAAAATCGGTTTGCCCAGTTCATGCTTGGCCATGGCGAACAGGATCACGCCAGGGGCGTAGAGCAGGGCGGACAGCAACAGGTACTTGGTGCCACCGGCGTACAGCAGCCAGACCGCGTAGATCAACGCGATGGCGCCGATCAGCAGGTCTTTCCTGCGTTCGCCCGGGGCGCTTTCATAGGTTTCACCGCGCACCGCCAGCAGCAGTGCATAGGCCGCCGACCACAGGTAAGGCACCAGGATCATCGAGGTGGCGAGGTAGATCAGCGACAGGTAAGTGCTGGCCGAGAACAGCGTGATCACCAGGAAAATCTGCACCATGGCGTTGGTCAGCCACAGGGCGTTGGCCGGCACGTGGTTGGCGTTTTCCTTACGCAGGAACTCCGGCATGGTGTGGTCCTTGGCGGCGGCGAACATGATCTCCGCACACAGCAGCACCCACGACAGCAGCGCCCCCAGCAAGGAAATGATCAAGCCGACGCTGATCAATACCGCGCCCCAGTGACCCACCACGTGCTCCAGCACGGCGGCCATCGACGGGTTTTGCAGCTTGGCCAATTCCGGTTGGGTCATGATCCCCAGGGACAGCACGTTCACCAGCATCAGGAACAGCAGCACGGTGATAAAACCAATCACCGTGGCCTTGCCGACGTCGGAGCGTTTTTCGGCGCGGGACGAGAAGATGCTCGCACCCTCAATGCCGATGAACACCCAGACGGTGACCAGCATCATGTTGCGCACCTGGTTCATCACGCTGCCCAGGTCCGGGTTTTTCACGCCCCAGATGTCGGCGGTGAAGATGTCCAGCTTGAACGCGAAGAGCGCGATCAACACAAACAGCACCAGCGGCACCACCTTGGCGATGGTGGTCACCAGGTTGATGAACGCGGCTTCCTTGATCCCGCGCAGTACCAGGAAGTGCACGGCCCACAGCAGCACCGACGCGCCGATCACCGCCGCCGGGGTGTTGCCTTCGCCGAAGATGGGGAAGAAGTAACCGAGGGTGCTGAACAGCAGCACGAAATAGCCGACGTTGCCCAACCAGGCACTGATCCAGTAACCCCAGGCGGATGAGAAACCCATGTAGTCGCCAAACCCGGCCTTGGCGTAGGCATAGACCCCGCCGTCGAGGTCGGGCTTGCGATTGGCCAGGGTCTGGAACACGAACGCCAGGGTCAACATGCCCACGGCGGTGATCACCCAACCAATCAGTACCGCGCCGACATCGGCGCTGGCCGCCATGTTTTGCGGCAGTGAGAAGATCCCGCCACCAATCATTGAACCCACGACAAGTGCAACCAGTGCGCCGAGTCGAAGTTTTCCGGGAGATTCAGACATCGCATGACTCCAATGCAGGAGAAGAGAGACCACAGAATAAATCCGTGCGCTAATCAAACAGCTGACTCAGATCACTTCATTGGCACATTCCATTGTGAATTAATGACTTATGATGAAAGGTACGGGCGCTCAAGTGCCTCGCAGAGGCTCGTCGTAGAGCGGTTCTGCGTTTCAAACAACAGGTTTTCTCATTAGCATGGACCTTTGAAGCTAGCCCGTATTTGCAGATATGCAAACTTTTACAGCGCAGCGTTATTTAAATTATAAATTTGCCTTAACGCTGTTTATTGTCATGCCTTTAAGTTATGAAACAGGCGCCTTTATTGGCTATATCTAATAAACGCTGCGCCGGCTTAATAAATTAGTTGAGTGCACAGTTGTTGGCTCAATGGTTGTTTTGTTCAGGAGTATTCATGTCCCAATCCTCGGAAAAGCTGCGCCTCAATGCCTTGATCGCCCTGGTGGTGGGCTCGATGATCGGCGGCGGGATTTTCTCGTTGCCGCAGAACATGGCGGCGCGGGCCGAGGTAGGCGCGGTGTTGATTGGCTGGGGCATTACCGCCGTGGGCATGCTGACCCTGGCCTTTGTGTTCCAGACCCTGGCCAACCGCAAGCCGGAACTGGATTCCGGCGTATACGCGTACGCCAAGGCCGGGTTTGGCGACTACATGGGTTTCTCGTCGGCCTGGGGCTACTGGATCAGTGCCTGGATGGGCAACGTCGGTTACTTCGTGTTGCTATTCAGTACCCTCGGCTACTTTTTTCCGGTGTTCGGCCAGGGCAATACCCCGGTAGCGATTGGCTGCGCGTCGGTGTTGTTGTGGGCGGTGCATTTCCTGGTGATGCGCGGGATCAAGGAGGCGGCGTTCATCAACCAGATCACCACCGTGGCCAAGATCGTACCGCTGGTGATGTTTATCGTGATCGCCGCCGTGGCATTCAAGGCCGATATCTTTACCCGGGATATCTGGGGCCTGAGTAATCCGAATTTCGGCGGCGTGGTGGATCAGGTGCGCAACATGATGCTGGTCACGGTGTTTGTGTTTATCGGCATCGAGGGCGCCAGTGTCTACTCGGCGCGGGCCGAGAAACGCTCGGACGTGGGCCGGGCCACGGTCATCGGTTTCCTGGGGGTGTTGGCACTGCTGGTATTGGTCAACCTGCTGTCGCTCGGGATCATGAGCCAGCCGGAACTGGCCAACCTGCAAAACCCGTCCCTGGCCGGGGTGCTGGAACATATCGTTGGCCCGTGGGGCGCGCTGTTGATCAGCATCGGCCTGGCGGTTTCGCTGTTGGGCGCGCTGCTGTCGTGGGCATTGCTCTGCGCCGAAATCCTCTACGCCACCGCCCATGACAAGACCATGCCGGCGTTCCTGAAAAAGGAAAACGTCAATCAGGTGCCGGTCAATGCGCTGTGGCTGACCAATGTGATGATCCAGCTGTTCCTGGTGATCACGCTGTTTTCGGAAAGTACCTACACCACCCTGATCTACCTGGCGTCGTCGATGATCCTGGTGCCCTATCTGTGGTCGGCGGCGTATGCGGTGCTGTTGAGCGGCCGCGGTGAAACCTACGAAGGCGCCCATGGCGAACGCACCAAGGACCTGCTGGTGAGCCTGATCGCCCTGGCCTATGCGGTGTGGCTGCTCTACGCCGGTGGCCTGAAGTACTTGCTGCTGTCGGCGCTGCTGTATGCACCGGGCGTGATCCTGTTTGCCCTGGCCAAGCGCGAGCAGGGCCAGCCCTTGTTTACCCATCTGGAAAAAGGCATTTTCGCCTGCGTGATCGCCGGGGCGAGCCTGGCGGCGTATGGGTTGTACAGCGGGGTATTGTCGTTGTGAGAATGCAGCTGGCGTATCAGGCGCCGTATGACTGGGCGGCGATGTTGGGCTTTTTGTCGGCGCGGGCGATCAGCGGGATGGAGACGGTGGACGCAGGCGTTTACTCGCGCAGTATCAGTGTCGACGGTCAGCAGGGTTGGCTCAGTGTGTCGCCCGGGGCCGGTGATTGGCTTGAGGTAACGGTGGACTTCCCCGACCCGGCTGCGTTGCCGGAAATTGAGCGGCGGTTACGGGACATGTTTGACCTGTCGGCTGACCCGAAGCGGATCAACCGGCAATTGGCGAATGATCCCTTGATGGCGAGCTTGGTGGCGGCGCGTCCTGGCTTGCGGGTGCCGGGAACCTGGGATGGGCTGGAGTTGGCGATCCGCGCGGTGTTGGGCCAGCAGATTACCGTGGTGGCGGCGATCAAGCTGGCGGGCAAGCTGGTGGCGCAGTACGGCACGCCGCTGGTGACGCCCCATGCCGGTGTGACCCATGTGTTTCCTTCGGCCGAGGTGCTGGCAGCCGCAGATTTGGCAACCCTCGGCATGCCGAAAAGTCGCGGGCGTACCTTGTCGGGCGTGGCCCAGGCGTTGCTGGATGACCCGCAGATTTTCCAGGCGAAGGCGAACCTGAAGGAAGGCGTGGCGCGGTTGGTCGCATTACCCGGGATTGGTGACTGGACGGCGCAGTACATCGCCATGCGCCAGATGCGCGAGCAGGATGCGTTTGCCTCGGGGGATATCGGTTTGATCAATGCGCTGGTGGCGCTGGAAGGCGGGCCGGTGAGCCCGCGCCAGTTGCTGGCGCGGGCTGAGGCCTGGCGACCGCTTAGAGCCTATGCGGCGCAGCATTTGTGGACATCACTGAGCCGCGCGGATTGATTCTGCATACCTGTGGCGAGGGAGCTTGCTCCCGCTGGGGCGCGAAGCGGCCCCATCGACCCAAAAGCTGGGGCCTGCTGCGCAGTCCAGCGGGAGCAAGCTCCCTCGCCACAGGATCTTCGGTCACCACTGAGGGCGGTGTGAGCCCAATTCCCCTGCGGGCAAGTCCCACTGCAACGGTGTCCCGCTGATGGTCACCGGGGGCAGCAAGCGGTGGGCCGGGCCCCAGGCGGTTTGCTCCACCACCAAGCCTTGATCACTCGGTTCTTCGGCCCGCAGCGGTAGTTGTTCAGGGACTTGTCCTGCGTCCACCAACAACTTTGCCGTGCGCGCGAGGGACAACCGTGCCGAACCGCCGCGGCCGGATTTCAATCGTTCACTCAACGCCTGAATCGCACTGGCCGCCATCAAATACCCGGTGGCGTGGTCCAGCGCCTGCAACGGCAGCGGCACCGGTTTGTCCGAGTTTTTCCACTGCCTGCCAGCCTCGGCGATCCCGGTGCTCATCTGCACCAGGCTGTCGAACCCCCGGCGATTGCGCCACGGGCCGCTCCAGCCGTAAGCGTTGAGGCTGGCGTCGATCAGGCCAGGCGCGAGGGCTTGCAGCGCGGCCTCACCGTAGCCCAACTGCTCCAAAGCATCGGCGCGGTAGCCGTGCAGCAGAATGTCGGTGTCCTTGAGCAGGTTTTCGAAGATCAGGCGGTCGTCGGGGTTTTTCAGGTCCAGGCGGGCGCAACGTTTGCCCAGGGTCATTTCCGGTACCACGCCGGGTTCGTTCCATTCAGGGGAGTCGATGCGCAGTACATCGGCGCCGAGGCCAGCCAGAAAACGGCTGGCGGTGGGGCCGGCCAATACGCGCGTCAGGTCCAGCACCTTGATGCCCGCCAGCGGCCTTGCCACCGAGCCCAGCCAGGGTTTGTCGCTGAGGGCTGCAAAGGTCTGGCGATGGACCAGCGGTTCCTGATTGACCGCCAAGCCTTGTGGATGAACTTGCCAGTCTTGCCATGAGCGCATCTGCGCCGCACAGCCGTTCGCCTCGACAATCGCCTGTTCCAGCTCGGCAGCGGTCCATGGCGCAACCTTCGCGGCCATTGCTTCACGGTCAGCGACCTGCCCGAGTACGCGCTCGGCGGCGGCACGGTGATGCGGTGCATTGGTGTGCAGGCGAATCCAGCCATCGGTGCAGGCGTAGTCGCCGGCAATCGGGTCCCACAGCGGCGGGGTGGTCCAGCCGTCGGGGCGCAGCGAGGAGGAGAACCAGAACGAGGCGAGGCGCCGGTCCACGTTCACCGAGGGCTGGCGCCCGGTTTGCTGCAACAGCAACTGGGCAACCGCCTGGCCCGCGGCACCGATGCTGGCGCTGGCCAGTTCGGTGACGGCAAAGGTCGAGGGCAGGGCGCCGACTTCGGTTACGGCCAGTGGGGTGACGGGTAAATCGAGTGCTTCCTGGATGGGGGTGAGCAGATCAGTCATCAAAGGCCCTCCTAATGAGAAGGACCATCATAGAAGATCATCAGGGTTGAATGACAACCCCCGGCTCCAGTGGCAGATCCACGCTGGCGATAAAGCCGCCGCCTTGATGATTGGCCAGGATCAGGCTGCCGCCATGGCGCTCTGCGGCGCGCCGCGCAATGGCCAGGCCCAGGCCATGGCCCTGGGCGGTTTGCCCCGGGGCGCGGTAAAACGGCTCGCCGAGTTGGCTCAGGTGTTCGGCATCCACGCCGGGGCCGTGGTCGCGCACACTGATCACAATGCGTTCGCCCTGGCGTCTGGCTTCCATTTCAATCGGTTGGCCGGGCGGGTTGAAGCGTTGGGCGTTGCGCAGCAGGTTATCCACCGCGCGTTCGATCATGGTCGGCCAGCCCTTGAGGTGCAGCCCGGCCTCGGCATCCAGCTGCACGGGTTGGTCCGGCGCGCCGAGCAAGGCGTCTTTTTGCAGGGTCCGGAGCAACGGGTTGAGGTCGATGTCTTCGGCACTGGCGTTATCGGCGTCCACCCGGGCGAGTACCAGGATTTCGCTGATCAGCGCTTCCAGGCGGTCGCATTCGCGGGTCAGGCGCGGCCAGAGTTTTTCCCGCGCTTCGGGGGTGGCCCGTTCTGCCAGGGCCAGGGCGATCCGCAGGCGGGCCAGGGGCGAGCGCAGTTCGTGGGACACATCCCGCAGCAACTGGCGCTGGCTGCCGATCAGGCTTTGCAGGCGGGCGCCCATGCGGTTGAAGTCGGTGGCCAGTACGCCGAATTCATCGCGACGGTTGGCCAGCCGCGCCAGGCTGTTCTGCTGATAGGTGGTCTGGCCCAGGTCGTGCACTGCGCCGCGCAGGCGGCTGAGGGGGCGGGTGATGGACAACGTCACCAACAGGCTGAACAGGGTCAGCACCACCAGCGCAATCGCCAGGGCACTCAACGGCCAGAGCAGGCTGCTGCGGTGCCAGGCGTCCAGTTCCGGGTGGGGAATGCGGTAGATCAGCAGGTAGGTGTCGCCGGTTTTTTCGCTGGTGTACTCGGCGGTCAGCCGGCGCCAGGGCAGGTGGCGGTCCTGGCTGTCGTTTTGCCGGGCTTCGAGGGCGGCGGCGCGGCGCGGGAAGGTGCCGCGCACCACAGGCTCGCCGCTTTCGTTAAGCACTTGCACGTCAATGTGGTACTGACGCTTGCGCTGCTGCAGCAGCTCCTGGGCGGCGTCTTCGCCCTGGGCCTCGTAAAGCTGCGTCCATTCCTGCGCGAGGTTATTGAGCCCGGGGTGGCGGCTGAGAATCCAGGCGTCCTGGTTGAGCATATGCCCAAGCAGGATCGACAACCCGGCAACCAGGGCGATGGCCAGCCAGAAGCTGGCAAGGACGCGCCAGAACAATGAACGCACAAGAAATCCTCAAACAGGAAAAGCCCAGCGGCGGTGGCCACTGGGCTGGGAGTGAAGCTAGATCATTATTGCGCTTTTTGCGGCTGCTGGGCTTTCCAGGCCTGGAATTCCTTCCACTCGGCGCGGCGCTCGGCTTGTTTCTTCACGATCTCGTCGAATTTCTTCTGTTGATCGGGTTTCAACACGCCACGGATGTCGGTCTGGGTTTTCTGCTTGGCGGCCGCCATTTCGTCTTTCATGGCTTTCTGATCAGCGGCTGGCAGTTTGTCCAGGTACTTGCGCACCAACTCTTTGCGAGCGTGCCATTGCTGGCCCATCAACTTGCCGATCTGCTGGCGCTGTTCAGGGCTCAGGTCCAGCTGGCTGAAAGGGCCACCTTTGCCCCGCATGCCGTGTTCACCGCCGTGACCTGGGCCACCCATCATGTGGCCTTCAGGACCGCCCATCGGGCCTGGGCCTTCTGGCGCAGCGGCCATGGCAACGGTTGGCAGGGCAGCAGCGAACATCAAAGCGATAAGGGTCTTGCGCATGGTGATTCTCCTGTCTCTATTCCGGTGAGTCCGGATGTGAGTAGATTACGGAGATCAAGGTCAGCGGCAGTCAGGGTACGGTAAAGCTTGGGTAAAGAGGATTTTGGGCGGGGCTGACAAAACTATTGGCGACCGTAGCAGCTGTCGAGCCTTGGCGAGGCTGCGAGGCAGGCGCTGCGGTCTGACACATGTACCGAGGCGATGCTGTCGCAGCCTCGCCGAGGCTCGACAGCTGCTACGCGGGCTAGAGGCTGTAGTAATAGCCGCGGCTACGCAGCGCCACGATCCGTGGCCGGCCATCCGGGTGCGGGCCGATTTTCTTGCGCAGGTTGCTGACGTGCATGTCCAGGCTGCGGTCATACAGGGTCAGCTTGCGGCCCAGGGCGATTTGCGCCAGTTCCTGCTTGTCCAGCGGCTCGCCGGGCTGGCGCAGCAAGGCTTCCAGCAGGCGGCTTTCGGACACGGTCAGGGCAAATTCCTGTTCATCGATAGTGACCACGCCACGCACCGGGCTGAAACACAGGTCGCCCAGCTCCAGCTGAGTGGACACGGCGGCCGGGTGGCTGCGGCGCAGCACGGCGCGCAGGCGCGCGGTCAGTTCACGAGGATCGCAGGGTTTGGCCAGGTAGTCGTCGGCGCCCAGTTCCAGGCCGAGGATCCGGTCCAGGGGTTCGCCCCTGGCCGAGAGCATCAGCACCGGCAGTTCCGGGTGGTCGCTGCGCAATTGCTTGAGCAGCTCCAGGCCGCTGCCGTCGGGCAGCATCACGTCGAGCACCACGGCCGCCGGGGCGGCTTCAGCCAATGCCTTGCGGGCGCTCAAGCCGTCATGGCAGGCGCGCACCTGGAAACCTTCCTGGCTCAACCAACTGGTCAGCAGCTCACAGAGCTCCTGGTCATCATCTATCAGTAACAGCTCGCTCATGACTCACTCAATTTAGCCATTGTCGACGGCGCCGGTGCCCGCCACTGGCGAAGATCCCGCATAACAGGGCGATCAGCGCGACTGCCCCGCCGGTCACGAACCATTGTTGTTGCTCGGTAAGCCAGCGTGGCAAGGCACTGCCCTGTGCTTCTTTGAGTTGCTGGACCAGGCGTTGGTTCTCCTGGCGCAGTTTACTCAGTTGGGTACTTTCCCGCGTGGCGTCAGCACTTTGCAATTGCTTGCTCAGCTCATCGCGCTGGCGTTCGCTTTCTTTCAAACGTTGCTGCAAATCGGTGATCTGGCTGCCGGCACTCAAGGACAGGGGCGTGGAACTGCCGGTGTTCGAGGTTTCTTCAGCGTGGGCCGTAGCCCCGATCATTAACACTGCCAACAGACACAACTGACGTAAGCGCATCGGAACTCCTGATTCCACACGAATATTCAGAACGTTGTCGGCAGGTTACCGGGAATAATGAGCGTTTAGGAGTGCGCTGAAGCCATTTGGTTCAGCGCGCAACGAATCAAGGCAGGACTTGCTTGAACGGTTTGACCAGCACCTGGGCGTACACGCCGGCCGCTACATACGGATCAGCATCGGCCCAGGCTTGTGCCGCCGCCAGGGAGGCGAACTCGGCGACGATCAGGCTACCGATGAAACCGGCGTCTCCCGGGTCGTTGCTGTCTACCGCAGGATGTGGGCCGGCCAGTACCAGGCGGCCTTCGGCTTGCAGCTGTTTCAGGCGCTCGACGTGGGCCGGGCGTACGGACAGGCGTTTTTCCAGGGAGTTGGCGACGTCGGTGGAAATGATGGCGTAGAGCATGTCAGTCCTCGGTTTTCGGCGTGGTAGGGTCGGTGTCATGCAGGTGGCGCGACAGGTAGATACCCTGGCCGACCAGGAACAGCACGGTCATGCCCAGGCTGCCGAACACCTTAAAGTCCACCCAGTAGCTCTGGAAGGTAAAGGCGACGAACAGGTTGGCGGCGCCGCAGAACAGGAAAAACACGATCCAGGCGATGTTCAGGCGGGTCCACACCGGGTCTGGCAAGGTCAGCGCGTGGCCCATGATCCGCTTGATCAGCAGGCGATCACCGATGAAGTGGCTGCCGATAAAGGCCAGGGCGAACAGCCAGTTGACCACCGGGGCTTTCCATTTAAGGAAGGTTTCGCTGTGGAAGGCCAGTGTCAGGCTGCCGAACACAAGGCAGGCGACCAGGGTCAGCCACTGGCTTTTTTCCAGCTTGCGCTGGGAGATGAAGAGCGCGCCGTAGACCACCACGGAGCTGATGATCAGCACCGCCGTGGCGCTGTAGATGCCGCCGAGGGTCAGTTCGTGGCCGGCAAGATCGATAACGCGAGGGTCGGTTTTGTAAACGATGAAAAACAGCAACAGCGGGATGAAGTCGATGAATTGTTTCACAGTAAGAGCCAGAAGCTGGATGTGGCGGCATAATAACAAACATCCTTGGTAGCGAAAGCGCCAGCTGACTTGAGGTTACACACTCCCGTGAATGTTGATTTGCACTGCCATAGCACAGCCTCCGACGGCGCCCTGGCGCCCGCGGTCCTGGTTGCGCGTGCGTTTGAAAAAGGCGTGCGAGTCCTGTCGTTGACCGACCACGACACCCTCGAAGGCCTGGCAGAGGCCCGCGAGGCGGCGCATGCGTTGGGCATGCAACTGGTCAACGGAGTTGAATTGTCCTGCACTTGGGGCGGCGCAACCATCCACGTATTGGGCTACGGTTTCGACGTCAACGCGCCGCCGCTGGTGGAGGCCATCGCCAAATTGCACGATGGCCGCTGGCTGCGGTCCGAAGAAATAAGCCGCAAGCTGGCCCTCAAGGGCATGCCCAACGGCCTGGAAGGCGCCCGCGCCATCCAGCAGGAACTGGGTGACAGCGGCAACGCCCCGGCCCGCCCGCACTTTGCCGACTGGATGGTGCGTGAAGGTTTTGTAAAGGATCGCGCCGAAGCGTTCCGCAAATGGCTGGGTGCCGGCAAGCTGGGGGACGTCAAGCAACACTGGCCAACCCTGGAAGACACCGTTGGCACACTGCGGGCAGCAGGTGCCTGGGTCAGCCTGGCGCATCCGTGGCATTACGATTTCACCCGCAGCAAGCGTCGCAAGCTGATTGGCGACTATATTGGAGCGGGCGGCCACGCAATCGAAGTGGTCAACGGGCATCAACCCGCCGAGCAGGTAGGCAGCCTGGCGATTCTTGCCCGTGAATTTGGTCTGCTGGTCAGCGCCGGCAGTGATTTTCATGGCCCCGGCGGCTGGTCCGAGATTGGCGAGTACCGCGCCGTTCCGGAAGATTTGCCGCCCCTTTGGTGTCGCTTCAAACATGACCCCATTATTGCCACCGTCTGAACAGGTAGAACACGTGAGTCAATTCTTCCAGATTCATCCGGAAAACCCGCAGGCGCGCCTGATCAAACAGGCCGTGGAGATCATCCGTGCCGGTGGCGTGGTGATCTACCCCACGGATTCGTCCTACGCCATCGGTTGCCAGATCGGCGACAAGAATGCGGTCGAGCGCGTAAGACGCCTGCGTGACCTGGACAAGAACCACAACTTCGCACTGATTTGCAGCGACCTGTCCCAGCTGGGGCTGTTCGCCAAGGTCGACACCGGCACCTTCCGCCTGCTCAAGGCGCACACGCCGGGGCCCTACACCTTCATCCTCAACGCCACCCGCGAAGTGCCGCGCCTGCTGCTGCACCCGAAGAAGCGCACCATCGGCCTGCGGGTGCCGGAACACCCGATCGCCCTGGCGCTGCTGGCCGAACTCGGTGAGCCGCTGATGAGTGTGTCGCTGATCCTGCCGGGGGAAGAAGAGCCGTTGTACGACCCTTATGAAATGCGCCGGCTGCTGGAAAAACACGTCGACCTGATCATCGACGGCGGCTACGGCGGCAACAAGGCCTCTACCGTGATCAACCTGGCCGACGGCGAGCCGGAAGTGGTGCGCGTAGGGTGTGGCGACCCGGCACCGTTCATGGTCGAGGCCTGAATGTCGGCCGTGGAAGCCGTCGACAGCCAGGCGGGCGCCCAGCAAGAACTGCCATTTGCCATGGTCTACGGCCAGGCCGTGATGGAAATGCCGCTGGACCTGTACATCCCGCCGGATGCGCTGGAAGTCTTCCTCGAAGCCTTCGAAGGTCCGCTGGACTTGCTGCTGTACCTGATCCGCAAGCAGAACATCAATATCCTCGACATCCCGGTGGCGGAAATCACCCGCCAGTACATGGGCTACGTCGAACTGATGCAGACCGTGCGCCTGGAACTGGCCGCCGAATACCTGGTGATGGCCGCGATGCTCGCGGAAATCAAGTCACGCATGCTGCTGCCGCGTTCGGAGAGCATCGAGGCGGAAGAGGATGACCCCCGCGCCGAACTGATCCGCCGCCTGCAGGAGTACGAGCGCTTCAAGGCCGCGGCCGAAGGCATCGACGGTTTGAGCCGGGTCGGCCGCGATGTGGTGGTGCCCAAGCTCGACGCCCCGGAAGCCCGGGCGCGCAAGCTGCTGCCGGACGTGAGCCTGGAAGAGTTGCTGATGTCCATGGCCGAAGTACTGCGCCGTGGCGATATGTTTGAAAGCCATCAGGTCAGCCGCGAGGCACTGTCCACCCGCGAGCGCATGAGTGATGTGCTGGATCGCCTCAAGGGCGGCGGGTTTGTGCCGTTTGTCGAGCTGTTTACCAAGGAAGAAGGGCGCCTGGGGGTAGTCGTGACCTTTATGGCGATCCTTGAGCTGGTCAAGGAATCCTTGGTCGAGCTGGTCCAGAATGAGCCTTTTGCGGCTATCCACGTGCGGGCGCGAGCCGAATAAAGAGCTGAATCGATGAATCTGACTGAACCCCGCGAACTGGCCCCGCTGCTGGAAGCCTTTCTCCTGGCCTCGGGCAAGCCGCAATCCCTGGAGCGCCTGTTCGAACTGTTTGAAGAAGCCGAGCGCCCTGAGCCGCCGGTGTTCAAGAAGGCCCTGGAGATTCTGCGCAAGTCCTGCGACGGCCGTGCCTTCGAGCTGCGGGAAGTGGCTTCCGGGTATCGCCTGCAAATTCGCGAGAAGTTTTCGCCGTGGGTCGGCCGCCTGTGGGAAGAACGCCCGCAGCGCTATTCCCGCGCGATGCTGGAAACCATGGCGCTGATCGCCTATCGCCAGCCGATCACCCGGGGCGAGATCGAAGACGTGCGCGGCGTCGCGGTCAACAGCCATATCGTCAAGACGTTGCTGGAGCGGGAGTGGATCAGGATCGTTGGCTACCGCGACGTGCCCGGCAAGCCGGCGATGTTTGCCACTACCAAGGTGTTCCTCGACCACTTCAACCTGAAAAACCTCGACGACTTGCCGCCGCTGGCCGAGCTGCGGGAGATGGAGCCGGACCCGGTCCTGGATTTCGACGACGCACCGGTGCCCGCCGGGTTGCAGGAGCTGGCCGACGCCAGCGCCGAGCCGGAAGAGCCGAAGGACGAAACCAGTTTCCACACATTGTTGCTGGAACTGGATGACATGGAGCAGGGCATCAAGACTGACTTCGATGACTTGCTGCGTGATGGTGCGGCCAGTGACGGTGAGCAGGAGCCTGCGCTGCAACTGAACGTTGAGGTTGAGCTGCCAGTCGAAGTTGAAGATGAGCCCGAGCCTGAACCCGAGGAGGACATCCTCGGCGTCGCCGAAGCGCGTGCCAAACTGCTGGCCGCCGTCGCAGCGCTCGAACAACCGCCGCTGAGCGACGAAGAAGACGAAGCCCGCGCCCTGGCCGAAGCCATCGAAAACGAGCGCCGCCAATTCGAAGACTGACGCAGAACAAAATGTGGGAGCGGGCTTGCTCGCGAATGCGGTGGGTCAGCCAAGCATCCGGCGACTGACACACTGCATTCGCGAGCAAGCCCGCTCCCACATTTGGATTGTCGCCAGCAAGGAGAACTCAAATGAGCTCCACCAAAGACCCCTGCATCAGCGTCTGCAAATTCACCGATGACATCTGCGTGGGCTGCGGGCGCAGCAAGCGCGAGATCCGTGCCTGGAAGAAACTCGACAAGGTCGACAAGCGCACGGTACTCGCCGAAGCCGAGCTGCGCCTGCTGGCGCTGGGTGCCACCGGTCGGCGGAAAGGCAAATGAGCCCGCACTTATCGACTAGTCTCTGATGCGCAACGCGCGCCATGAGCGTATGATTCGCGACCCTTTGGCGATGCGTTCGCCAAAAGCCCAGCTTTTACTATCTTCAGGCCAAGCCTGAATCGACACACCGGGAGGTGCTTAAGATGAGTGACCAAGACCAGAACGACACCCAGGAAATCGGCCCCGCAGGCGAAAAACTGCAGAAAGTCCTCGCCCGTATCGGCGTAGGCTCGCGCCGCGACGTAGAAGCCTGGATCACCCAGAAGCGCATCAAGGTCAACGGCGTTGAAGCCACCCTTGGCCAGCGCGTCGACCTGCACGATGCCATCACCATTGATGGCAAGGTCATCAAGCGTGAAGAGGCCGCCGAATCGGTGCGCCGCGTCATCATGTACAACAAGCCTGATGGCGAAATCTGCACCCGTGACGACCCGGAAGGCCGTCCAACCGTATTCGACAAGATGCCGCGCCCCAAAGAAGGCCGCTGGATCAACATCGGTCGTCTCGACATCAACACCACCGGCTTGCTGATGTTCACCACCGACGGTGAGCTGGCCAACCGCCTGATGCACCCTTCCTACGAGATGGACCGTGAATACGCGGTACGTGTGCGTGGTGAAGTCGATGACGAAATGATCGAGCGCTTGAAAGCCGGCGTCGTGCTGGAAGACGGCCCGGCCAGGTTCACCGACATCAAGCAGGCGCCGGGCGGCGAAGGCTTCAACCATTGGTACCACTGCGTGGTGATGGAAGGCCGTAACCGTGAAGTACGTCGCCTGTGGGAATCCCAGGGCCTGGTGGTCAGCCGCCTGAAGCGCGTGCGTTTCGGCCCGGTGTTCCTCAACTCCGACCTGCCGATGGGCCGCTGGCGCGAAATGAGCCAGTACGAAGTCGACATCCTCAGTGCCGAAGTCGGCCTGACGCCGGTGGCCATGCCGCAGATGAACGCCAAGAGCAAAGACAAGCTTGAGCGTATGCAGCGTAAATCGTCGCGTCCGGTGGCGCGTACCGACCGTGTTGCCCGCACCCTGCGCCCTGCGCTGGATGCACCGGCCACGGGCGGCCGCATCTCCCGCGAGCCGCACATCGAAGGCGAGCGTCGTCCTTCGGCACCGCCCCGTCAGGATGGCGAACGTGCGCCGCGCGCACCGCGTCCAGCCGGTCGTGGTGATGCACCTGCCGGCGGTCGCGGTAACCGTGGCGAGTCTGGTCGTGGTGCTCCGGCTGCGGGCCGTGCCGACGACAGCGCCAGCACCAAACGTCCAGCCAAGCCATCGCCGAAAAAGCGCCCGGGCCTGAAGCTGGTCGATGACGCGCCATCGGGCAAGCGTCGTGGTGCACCGGCCGGTTCCGGCCAGCGTCCAGGTTTTGGTCGCAAGAAGCCGCAGTGATTCGTTAAGCGCTGCATAAAAACGCCAACCCTCGGGTTGGCGTTTTTTTTGGCCTGGATTTGGAACCTGCTCTATGAGCAAAGCAGGTCCATTGTGGGAGCGGGCTTGCTCGCGAATGCGGTGTATCAGTTGATACATCCAGTGACTGACCCACCGCATTCGCGAGCAAGCCCGCTCCCACAGTTGATCTCCATTGTTTTGGCGGGCGTGTCAGAACATGAAAGCCCCATCGAACACGGGTTTATCGTCGAGGGCCAACACGCCGCTGGCGAAGATCAGGTCCAGGTGGTGGCTGCCTTTCTGCCCGCCACCCAATCCCAGGTGCAGCCCGCAATGACGCTCTTCAAAGCCGGCGTTGCGCGCATACAAATCCTTCACGCCTTCATTGGTGCCAATGCCCAGTTCTTCCACCCGGCGATTGGACGGGTTGGCATTCAGGTATTTGTTGAAGTCATCCGCCAGCCCCGGCACTTCGCTGGCCACGGTGCAGATGGTCGAGTTCTCGATCCACAGTTCCAGCGGTGATTGCAGTACGCCGTATTTGCGCGCAAAGGGAATGGTGCTGAGGAAGGTGCCGACGAACCGCACCTGGCCGTTGATGGCCTCGCTGTGGGTGGCGATCTCGCCGGGTGCCAGGTCGTGGTTGCCGATGCCGTTGATATTGGTCCACTTCTTGATGCTGCTCATGGGCGCTTCAAGGCGCGAGCCATGCTGGTCGGTGAAGCTCAGCACGCTGGCCTGGGACATGCGCCGGATCAACGTGGCGTTGAGGTCGGCAATTCGCTGTGGGGCGACGCTGAAGGTGTCGTAGAAATAGTCGCCGTAGTCCTTGAGCAGCAGGGATTTTTTCCAGTGCTCGGCCATCACGCCTTGCAGCGCACGGATAAAGTCCGGGCCTTCGGCGCGTGGGTTGGGCAGGGTCGAGGAATCGTAGAGGAACATGTACAGGTCGCAGCCTTCGATGGCCTTGGCCAGCGTTTCGCTGGGGGCCTGGTCCAGGCGCTGTACCTGGAAGTCGAAGCGGGCAGCGCTGCCCTGGATGATCGACTGGGCAATGGCGTCGTAGCGCTCGGTATGGCCGAGCAAAATGGTGGGGCGGTGCAGGCCGGCGAGGGCCGGGTGATGGGCGAGGTAGTAGAGAAAATGTTCGACGGCGCGGGCCTTGTCCATGACGTCCTTCCTTCAAAGCCTTCGGTAGGAGCAGTGGCAGGTGCGGCGTCCCGCACCTGCCGGGGTGCCTGATCAGATTAGAAAGGCCACATCGCGGTGCCGAACGGCACGACGGCATCGGCTTGCATCATTTCAACGGCGGCCTCATGGGTCGGCGCTTCAAACCAATCGTCGAGTTGCAGTTCGGTTTCCAGGTCATTTTCCAGTGCTTGCATGGTGAATCTCCTAGATGACGTTGTTTGAGAACGAGCTTGCCAGCTTGCTGCGCTGGGCAAGTGGATGAACCTAGAAGAGAGTGTTTGGGATTGCAAAATTTTTATTGACACGGTTCCATTTGGATTTTTTATTCCGTTTTGATGGCGATTTGGTTTATGTCGATGAAACAGAGAGTTGGTTGCATCGTTTTGTAGAAATCGTCCTTTCGTCAACTTCTCGTTATCTGAAAGAATTTTCCTAATGTCCCTCCTATCTGCCGCACCGCATCCTGTCAGCCCAGACAGGTTTGGCGGTGTACAATGCGCCGCGTTTTACTGTGATCCCACTCTCTCAGGGCTATCCGCCTTGTTCATTCCGCCTGGCCACAAGCCCGTCGGGTTCGATTTCGTCACAGATAAAAACAACAGGTGACGTATGACCGTAAGAAAAAACGCTGGACCGGGGTTTGATCGGCGCTGCTGTAGCCCGTTACCAAAGCAGCACCCCTCCATGAGCACCCTCAACCTTGCGTGAGACCCTTTCCATGAGTGAAGCCAACTCGCATTCAGGCGAACTGAAGCGCGGCCTGAAAAATCGCCATATCCAACTGATCGCCCTCGGTGGCGCGATTGGCACCGGGTTGTTCCTGGGGTCGGCCGGCGTGCTGAAATCCGCCGGGCCGTCGATGATCCTCGGGTATGCCATCTGCGGCTTTATCGCCTTCATGATCATGCGCCAGCTGGGCGAGATGATCGTCGAAGAGCCGGTGGCCGGTTCCTTCAGCCACTTTGCCCACAAGTATTGGGGCGGTTTCGCCGGCTTCCTGTCGGGCTGGAACTGCTGGATTTTGTACATCCTGGTGGGCATGTCGGAGCTGACGGCAGTTGGCAAGTATGTGCACTACTGGTGGCCCGAGATCCCGACCTGGGTGTCGGCGGCGGCGTTTTTTGTGTTGATCAATGTGATCAATCTTTCCAACGTCAAAGTCTTCGGCGAGGCCGAGTTCTGGTTTGCGATCATCAAGGTGGTCGCCATTGTCGGCATGATCGCCCTGGGCAGTTACCTGTTGGTGAGTGGCACCGGCGGGCCACAAGCCTCGGTGACCAACCTGTGGGAGCACGGCGGGTTCTTTCCCCATGGCGTGGGTGGTTTGGTGATGGCCATGGCGATCATCATGTTCTCGTTTGGCGGCCTGGAGATGCTCGGGTTTACTGCGGCTGAGGCGGACAAGCCACGCACGGTGATTCCGAAGGCGATCAACCAGGTGATCTACCGGATCCTGATTTTCTACATCGGCGCGTTGGTGGTGCTGTTGTCGTTGACGCCTTGGGACAGCTTGCTGGAGACCCTGAATGCCTCCGGGGACGCCTATAGCGGCAGTCCGTTTGTGCAGGTGTTTTCGATGTTGGGCAGCAATACTGCGGCGCATATTCTCAACTTTGTGGTGCTGACGGCGGCGTTGTCGGTCTACAACAGCGGCACTTACTGCAATAGCCGGATGCTGTTGGGGATGGCCGAGCAGGGTGACGCGCCTCGCGCATTGGCGAAGATCGACAAGCGTGGGGTGCCGGTGCGGTCGATCCTGGCGTCGGCGGCGATTACGCTGGTGGCGGTGTTGATGAACTACCTGATTCCGCAGCATGCGCTGGAGTTGTTGATGTCGCTGGTGGTGGCGACCCTGGTGATCAACTGGGCGATGATCAGTTTTTCGCATTTCAAGTTTAGGCAGCATATGGATCGGACGGGGCAGGTGCCGTTGTTCAAGGCGCTTTGGTATCCGTATGGGAATTATGTTTGCCTGGCGTTTGTGGTGTTTATTCTTGGGGTGATGCTGCTGATTCCGGGGATTCAGGTGTCGGTGTATGCGATTCCGGTTTGGGTGGTGTTTATGTGGGTTTGTTATGGGATCAAGAACAGGCGCAAGGCTCGGGAGGGGGTGGTGTTGAGTCGGGGTTGATCTCGGGTACATATCCGTTGCTGCGG